>JASLDB010000145.1 GCA_030151665.1 Neisseriaceae bacterium | reverse complement strand
TTACGCGTGGCATATTTTACACTCCTTAAGCGTAAGGTAACATTTTAGAAATAGAAGCCATATCGCGTTCGTTCACCATAGAGGTACCACGCAATTGACGTTTATTTTTAGTGGTTTTTTTGGTCAAAATATGACGCTTAAACGCATGAGCGCGTTTTACACCACCATTACCCAACACTTTAAAGCGCTTTTTAGCACTCGATTTGGTTTTCATTTTAGGCATGAAATGCTCCTAATATTATTAGATAAGGACACAGGGGGCCTAAAATTGGCACTTAAACCCTTGAATCCACTGTTTTTTGCCGCTAGTACTACTGGCTTATTCTAATGCGACAATCAGAACAAGCCACGTATTATAACCTTACTTTTTCTTAGGGGCAATCATCATAACCATTTGGCGGCCTTCCATTTTTGGAAATTGCTCAACAGTACCGATTTCAGCCAAATCTTCTTGCACACGTTTTAGCAAAGTAGCGCCCAATTGTTGATGCGCCATTTCACGACCACGGAAACGCAAAGTTACTTTTACTTTATCGCCATCTTCTAAGAAGCGGACAATGTTGCGCATTTTAATCGCATAGTCACCTGAATCCGTAGCAGGACGGAATTTGATTTCCTTAACCTGAACTTGTTTTTGTTTTTTGCGCTGTTCATCGCGTTTTTTGGATTGTTCGTATTTGAACTTACCAAAATCCATCAATTTACAAACAGGTGGTTTGGCATTTGGTGAAATCTCAACCAAATCCACATTATGCTCCTCAGAAGCCGCCAAAGCTTCACGAGTTGATACAACACCTAACTGCTCGCCCTCAGGGCCAATTAAACGCACTTCCTTGGCGGTGATTTCACCGTTAATGCGTGCTTCGCGTTCTTGTGCGATGGTGATTACTCCTATAAAAAATTAATCGTTGGCAAAAGTCATGGCCAGTTCTTGTTTTAAGTGTGCGATGAAATCAGCCAAATCCAATTGACCCAAATCTTCGCCACGACGACGAACGGCAACTTTTTGTTCTTGTCGCTCTTTATCACCGATAACCAGTTGATAAGGTAGCTTTTGTAAACTGTGCTCACGGATTTTATAACCGATCTTCTCGTTTCGTAAATCCACGTGCACTCTAAATCCTGCTTTGCGTAGTTCTTGCGCGACAGTTTGGCAATATTCGGCTTGCGCTTCGGTGATATTCATAATCACCATTTGCACAGGTGCCAACCACAATGGGAATGCACCCGCATGGTTTTCAATCAAAATACCGATAAAGCGTTCCAACGAACCCAAGACAGCACGGTGCAACATCACTGGGGTTTTGCGGCTATTGTCCTCGGATACATATTCAGCACCCAAACGCTCAGGCAATACCAAGTCCAATTGCAAAGTACCACACTGCCAAGAGCGACCCAAAGCATCTTTAATATGGTATTCAATTTTGGGGCCATAGAATGCGCCTTCACCAGGCAATTCATCCCATTCCAAACCACAATCACGCAATGCTTCACGCAAGCCTTCTTCGGCTTGATCCCAGGTTGCATCACTGCCTGCACGTTTTTCAGGGCGCAAAGACAATTTAATATTCACATCATGAAAACCAAATTGACGGTAGATTTTCATAATCAATTGGTTAAATGCCACTGCTTCACCACTGATTTGCTCTTCAGTACAGAAGATATGCGCATCATCCTGTACAAAACCACGCACACGCATCAAGCCATGCAAAGCACCAGATGGCTCATTGCGGTGACAAGAACCAAACTCAGCCAAACGCAAAGGCAAATCACGGTATGAACGCAAGCCTTGGTTAAAAATTTGCACATGACCTGGGCAGTTCATGGGTTTCACTGCGTAAGTGCGTTTTTCTGACTCAGTAATAAACATATTGTCGTGGTAATTTTCCCAGTGACCTGATTTTTCCCACAACACGCGATCCATTACCATGGGTGTTTTCACTTCTTGGTAGCCCACAGCATCCAATTCTTTGCGCATGTGCTGCTCGATCACTTGCCACAAAGTCCAGCCTTTAGGGTGCCAAAACACCATGCCCGGTGCTTCATCTTGCAAATGGAACAAGTCCAATTGACGACCCAATTTGCGGTGATCACGTTTCTCTGCTTCTTCTAAGCGGTATAAATAATCTTTTAAGTCTTCTTTACTGGCCCATGCAGTACCATAAATACGTTGCAACATTTCATTGTTGCTGTCACCACGCCAGTAAGCACCCGCTACTTTCATCAATTTAAAGACTTTTAATTTGCCTGTTGATGGAACGTGAGGGCCACGGCACAAATCGGTAAAATCGCCTTCTTCATAAAAAGACAACACTTCATTGCCAGGGATGCTTTGGATAATCTGGGTTTTATACAATTCACCCTTGTCAGCAAAGAATTTAATGGCTTCATTGCGCGTCATTTCAAAACGACGCACAGGAATGTCTTGCTTCACAAGCTCGGTCATTTTTTTCTCAATCGCCACCAAGTCTTCTGGTGTGAATGGACGCGAGTAAGCGAAATCATAGTAAAAACCATCCTCAATCACAGGACCAATGGTCACTTGTGCTTCAGGGAACAATTGTTGTACAGCGTAAGCCAACAAGTGAGCGGTTGAGTGACGAATCACATCCAAACCTTCTGCATCTTTAGCAGTAACGATTGCCAACTGGCTGTCTTGCTCCATGACAAAAGAGGTATCCACCAAGCGACCATCTACTTTACCTGCCAAGGCTGCACGAGCCAAGCCCGTGCCTATGGTCGCAGCCACATCATATACTGATACGGGACCATCAAATTGGCGTACTGAGCCATCGGGTAAAGTAATGTTTAGCATGTCTGCTCCATGGTTGGAATATTTATTTTATTTAATTGTCTTCATTTACCAAAGCACACACACATCAAAATCCAATCAAAACAGCATTTTGCTATCAATTGAAAATCATGCTTCACTTGCCAACCCGTTACCCAGCCTTATTATTGAAGCAAAACAACAAAATAACGCTTAAGCACCTGAGCAAGTTGCTTTAAGTGCACACTTTATGAAGAGCCTGATATTTTAACGGCTACTACCACAAATGGCAACAAGTGAACACACAATCTCATCAGAACTCGCTTATAATAGCAACATCATTATTGCTTTTAGCCCAAAAACGTCATGTTAGAATTTAAATTACACAAAAAAGATGGTCACGCACGCCGTGGTACCATCACCCTTAATCACGGCACAGTCGAAACGCCTGTATTCCAACCTGTGGGCACTTACGGCTCTGTTAAAGCCATGACGCCACAAAACTTACACGACATCAATGCCCAAATTATCTTGGGCAATACCTATCATTTGTGGTTGCGACCTGGTTTGGAAATCATTGAACAATTCGGTGGCTTACATGACTTTATGGGTTGGGACAAACCCATTTTGACCGACTCTGGTGGTTTTCAAGTATTCTCTTTGTCACAAATGCGCAAGTTAACCGAAGAAGGTTGCACATTTAAAAACCCCATCAATGGCGACAAATTGTTTTTATCCCCTGAAATCTCAATGCAAATTCAAAAAACATTGAATTCAGATATTGTTATGCAATTGGATGAATGTACGCCAGGCGACGCCAGTGAAAAGCAAGCACAAGCGTCATTGCAAATGAGTTTGCGCTGGGCAGAGCGCTCTAAAAACGAGTTTGAACGCCTAGGCAATCCCAATGCATTGTTTGGCATTGTGCAAGGTGCGATGTTTGAAAACTTGCGTGAAGAATCTTTGGCAGGTTTAAGCGACATTGGCTTTGATGGCTATGCCATTGGTGGCTTATCTGTGGGCGAGCCCAAACCCGAAATGTATCGCATTTTACGCCACACTGGCCCCAAACTACCTGAAAACAAGCCGCATTATTTAATGGGTGTGGGCACACCAGAAGACTTGGTTTATGCGGTCAGTTATGGCGTGGATATGTTTGACTGTGTTATGCCAACACGCAACGCTCGCAATGGCTGGTTATTCACTCGTTTTGGTGATTTGAAAATCAAAAATGCCCGATACAAAAATGACATGCGCCCATTGGATGCCAGTTGCACCTGTTATGCTTGCCAAAACTTTAGCCGTGCTTATTTGCATCACCTACACCGCACGGGCGAGATTTTGGGCGCACAACTGAATACCATTCACAATTTGCATTACTACCAACAGCTCATGCAAGAAGTGCGTGATGCCATTGATGACAGTGCCTATTCAGCATTCCAAGTGCGCTTTGCCCAAGAACGTGCGCAAGGTGTCGATTAATCGCAAAAAATAGCGCATATTGCCTTGAATAGCAGCATTAGCGCCACTATATATAAGCAATTGGGTAATTTTTTTACTCAGCCCTTGGAAAAAAACAGTAAGGACTTTAAAATAAGCTTTTTGCATGACTTTGTGTTATTTTAATAACCTTTTGTAATTTCTGCATCTAAACTTGTACGACGAATGGATAACAAATGATTGATTTTGCCTACGCGCAAAGCGCCGCCGCACCTGCTGGTTTTATGGGTCAATTAGGTAGTTTTTTACCTTTATTGGCCATCTTGGTGGTTTTTTACTTCTTGGTAATGCGCCCGCAACAAAAAAAATACAAACTGCACCAAGCCATGATTAATGAATTGAAAAAAGGTGACAAAGTGGTTACCAATTCAGGCATTGCTGGTCGCATCACCAAAGTGGGCGAACAATTTTTCACCGTGGAAATTGCCCCAAATGTAGCAGTAGAGATTGAGCGCAATTCAATTTCAACCAGAGTTGAGGGCTAAACCCTCCCCACCGTTATTAGCCGCACGAAACCGTGCGGCTTATTGTCTTTAAAAGAAGAAGGTTAAGCATGAACCGCTATCCACTTTGGAAATACATCATTATTGTGGTGTGTATCGCCTTAAGTGCTCTATATACCTTGCCAAACTTTTTTGGCGAGACGCCAGCTGTACAAGTTTCATCCAACCGCCAGTCGATTCCAATCAACGAAAGCACCATCAATACGGTGCAAGTGGCTTTGCAAAAAGCTGGCTTAAAAGACCAAGGTACATTCATTGCTGGTGGCAGTTTAAAAGTCCGCTTTGACAATGCCGAGAACCAATTAAAAGCCCGCGATGTCATCGAAAAAGCATTGGGTGATGGTTACATCATTGCGCTTAATTTGATTCCTGACAGCCCTGAGTGGATGGCGAAAATTGGCGCCAACCCCATGTTCTTGGGTCTGGACTTACGTGGTGGCGTGCACTTCACCCTAGAAGTGGACATGGAAGCTGCCTTAAGCAAAACATTAGAACGCTATTCTGGTGATGTTCGTCGCCAAATGCGCCAAGACAAAATTCGTGTTGGCAATATCCAACGCACACAAAACTCATTGACCATCCCTTTTCAAGACGTTGCCAGTCGTGACAAAGCGGTATTGTCTTTGAAAAAAATCTTGCCTGAAGTCACTTTTGCTTCTCAAGGCGAAATGCAATTATTGTTAAGCCTATCGCCTGAATTAATACAAAAAATCCAAAGTGATGCGGTTAAACAAAACATGAATACCTTGAGTAATCGTGTCAATGAATTGGGCGTTGCTGAACCTGTGATTCAACAATCTGGTGCCACCCGCATTGTGGTGCAATTGCCAGGTATTCAAGACACTGCAAAAGCCAAAGACATCTTGGGTCGCACTGCCACGCTAGAACTGCGTATGGTCAATGATGATCCAACCCAAGTTAACCAAGCCCTCAATGGCAATGCTCCTGAAGGTTTTGAATTATTGTATGAAGCAGGTCAACGTCGCACACCTGTATTGGTTAGCAAACAAGTCGAATTGACTGGTGACAACTTAACAGATGCACAACCTTCTTTTGATGAACAAAATATGCCATCTGTTTCACTGCGTTTGGATTCAACAGGCTCTGCTATTTTTGCTGACCTAACCAAAAACAATGTCAACAAACGCATGGCGATGGTGTTGATTGACCAAGACAAAGCCGAAGTGATTACAGCTCCAGTGATTCGACAAGCCATTACAGGTGGTCAAGTCAGCATTTCTGGTAGCATGAATGCCGCAGAAGCCAACGACACTGCCCTATTATTGCGCGCAGGTTCATTGGCAGCACCGATGAAAATCGTTGAAGAACGCACCATTGGTCCAAGCTTAGGTCAAGAAAACATTAGCAAAGGTTTTCATGCAACCTTATGGGGCTTTGTAGCCGTAGGCTTATTCATGTTGATGTATTACCGTGTATTTGGTGTTTTCTCAGTGTTATCCATGTGCACCAACGTTTTATTATTGATTGGTATTTTGTCAGCATTGCAAGCCACATTAAC
>JASLDB010000130.1 GCA_030151665.1 Neisseriaceae bacterium | reverse complement strand
CACCCAAGCACAATGTGGTTATTTTAGAAACCATCATTTCTTTACGTGGTTCTGCATTGCCTTTTTTAAATACAGAAGCATATAGATCATGGCTCACAGCAGATGCACCCGATAGTGTTAAACCAGCTACCACAGCCAAGATTGTGGCAAAAGCAACTGCTGAGATAAAGCCCAAGAACATACTACCACCTACGGCTTCAGACAAATGCACAGCGGTCATATTGGTGCCACCAATCATTTCAATCATCGGCTTGCCATCTTTCACAATGGTCTCGAAAAATTCTGGGCGCTTGGTCAATAGCATGATGGCGCCAAAACCAATAATAAAGGTCAAAATATAAAAGTAACCAATAAAACCTGTGGCAACAAATACTGATTTACGTGCTTCTTTGGCATTGGATACCGTGAAAAAGCGCATCAAAATATGGGGCAAACCTGCTGTACCAAACATCAAAGCCAAACCCAAAGACAAGGCATCAATCGGGTTACTCACCAAGCCGCCTGGGCTCATAATGGATTTACCGCTAGGGTGAACATCGGTTGCTTGTTGGAACAAGCTTTCAAAACTAAAATTAGCCGCTTTCATCACCATAAACGCCATGAATGTTGCACCACCCAATAGCATAATCGCTTTGATAATCTGTACCCATGTGGTTGCTAACATGCCACCAAACAAAACATACAATACCATCAACACACCAACAATCACCACCGCAGACATGTAGTTCATGCCAAACAACAACTGAATCAATTTACCAGCACCCACCACTTGGGCAATGAGGTAAATTATCACCACTAACAAGGTGCTTGATGCAGCAAACAAACGCACAGGGGTTTGTTTTAAACGATAAGCAGCCACATCAGCAAAGGTAAAACGACCCAAATTGCGTAAACGCTCTGCAATCAAAAACAAAACAATGGGCCAACCCACCAAAAAGCCTGTTGAATAAATCAAACCATCATACCCTTTGGTGTACACCATGGCAGAAATACCCAAAAATGACGCAGCAGACATAAAGTCACCCGCAATCGCCAAACCATTTTGAAAACCAGAAATACCACCACCTGCTGTGTAAAAATCTTGCGTGGATTTATTGCGCTTCGCCGCCCAATAGGTAATACCCAATGTGCCAGCAACAAATAAACAAAACATCACAATAGCAGGAATGTTTAATGGTTGTTTTTCTACATCACCAGTGAGTGCATCTGCCAAAGCCATGTGGCTGGACAATGATAACAATGCGGCCATGGCCGTGTATTTGATTTTATTCATTGTTATCCCCTTTAATCACATTGTCGATCACGTCTTGTGTTTCTTTATCAAATTCACCATTTGCTTTGTAAACATAAAAACCAGTAATGGCAAATGCAAAAAAAATCACAAACATGCCAATGTAAATCCCCCAAGAAGTCACTGAACCAGGTGAAACAGGTTCAGCAAAGCTTTCTGGACTCACACCAATAAACAAAATATAAACCACATAAATGGTAAACATAATGGCAGAAAGACACCAACCTAAGCGGCTTTTCTTTCTGGCCATTTTTTGAAACTCAGGGTTTTTGAGCACCCCCGTAATCATTTTTTGGTCCATCGTGTTTCTCCTAGTTTTTTCCTTTTTTGGTTCTTGTATTTAAAAAGATAACCATGCTACTGGCTAATTTTTTTTTTTGATGCCCTTGATTTGATATCCTGATATTGCAATGCAATATCATATTAATATCAAATAGATAACATACTCAACAATATCAAAATCAGGTACAAAAAAATAATTAATTAGGGAAAAAGCTTGCTGTTTATCAAAAAGAAACCGTATGATAATGGCACAATTAGAAGAATAATATTAAACAACTAAGGAAGATACAGTGGATTTTAGTCAGTTAAAGACTTTTGTGGCAGTTGCTCACCATGGTCATCTAACCCAAGCAGCAGAAACCTTGCATTTATCACAACCTGCCGTTACCGCCAAAATCAAATCCTTAGAAAAAGCGTTGGAACTAGAATTATTTGCCCGCAATGCCCAAGGAATGCAATTAACCCTTTTGGGTCAAGCTTTCTTGCCCCAAGCTGAAAAATTATTACAAGAAGTCCATCGGGTCAATGCTTTTGCCTTGGAACTTGCCAAAGAGGATAAACTACCCATCCACCTTGGCATCACAAGCGCAGTCACACTACCCATACTTAGCCAAGCCATACAAAAATTGTGCCATGAATTACCCCATGTTTATGTGGAAATTATTGAAGATATTGGGGGAAATATATTGAATCAAGTGCGCAAAAAAGAATTATTAGCGGGTATTTACATTGGTGAAGTGCCCTATCGAAATGTTTTGGCACTGCCATTACAAAAGCAACAATACTGCGTGATTTGCCCTAAAACATGGCAAAATGATTTACATGATGCAGCAAACTTAAAACAAAAACCATGGCTGATCATGTCTGCATTTACTTCAGGTAGTAAAGCCACACAAACGCTATGGCAGCAATTGCATATGCGCCCGAATGTAATATTACAATGCGATCACTTGGACACCTTGATCCACTTGGTTGCAACCAATATGGGATTGGCCTTGGTGCCTCGTTGCAGTGCCTTGTCTGCCTTAGAACAAGGTGCTCAAATTACTATTTTGGAAAACTATTGCATCCATGAACCCGTGCAAATGATTTACCACATGGAATTAGAATTAGACCCTGTACTACAATCGCTTAAGCAAATTATGCAAAATCTGGTTTAAATGTTTTGGCCAACTCTTTGGCTGCCGCTTGTAGGCGTGGGACAAAAGACAGGGATTGGGTCAGTGGTGTAACTGCCACTTGACCATGCATGGCAATAGCCGCGATACATTGCCCAGCATCATCTTCAATCGGAACAGCAATACAAGTAATGCCCAAAACAAACTCCTCATTATCAATACTAATATTGCGTAAGCGAATTTTTTCCAATTCCCTTTCCAAATCTGGTAAATGGGTCATGGTATTGGGTGTTAAGGCATTCAATTGACTTTGTGATAATAGCGCATCACATTTGCTTTTTGGCAACCGTGCAAGAAACAATTTACCACTGGCACAACCATGTGCGGGGACTGTCGTACCAGGTTGCAAGTCCAAACGCAAAGGCGATGGCGCTTCCATCCTATCTAAATACAAAACCTCGGATTTGACTAACATCGTTAAATTGCAGGTTTGCCTAATATCAGCCACCAATGACTTTAAAATGGCATGACGAACCCGTTGTACCCCGACATTATTGAGTACTGAGGTACTTAAACGGGTTAATCGAGGACCAATGGTATAAGTCTGTTTCACACCAGCATCCCGAATAATTAAGCCGCCCTCTTCCAATGAAGCCAACATACGATGTATCGTGGCTTTTGGGGCGGCTAAATCAGTGGCGATTTCAGATAAACTCAAAGCCCGATCAGCCAAAGCCAAATGCTCTAAAATACCGAATGCTTTTAATGTCGGTGTATCATTTTTTGGCATGGGCATCTTTGGCTGCATGACCCTTATCAATCGTCGCCACACCATAATTTGGCAACAATAATGCACATACTTCACGTTGGTGACGGCGGCGAGTGCGGCCACTGATTTTGCCACACATGCTGCCCGCATCCGCGGCGACTTTTTCTTTGCCAGAGGCCATTTTCTGATGCTTGATTTGCGCACGGGTCGTTAATGGTTTTTTTGGTGCTGCTGCTTTACCTTGAGCGGGCTTGGCGTTGTTCAACCAACGAGGCTCAAACCCTTCTATTTTTTCAATCACCAAATCTTGTTTGATTAATTTGCATATGTCTTCATGATTGCGTTGTTCACTTTCATCCATCATGGACAATGCAACACCTTCAGCACCTGCTCGACCCGTACGACCGATGCGGTGTACATAGTCTTCTGGGTTATTGGGTAATTCATAGTTGACCACAAAAGGCAACTCACTAATGTCCAAACCACGTGCTGCCACATCAGTGGCAACCAAAATTCGCACCTCGCCGTCTTTAAAGGCTTTTAAAGTATCCAAACGTTGTGACTGTGATTTATCACCATGAATGGCTTGGGCAGATAGTTTTTTGCGTTGCAAATCACGAGTCACTTGATCAACGCTCATTTTGGTTTTACAAAATACAATGACTTGTGACATGTTTAAATCAACAACCAAACGCTCAAGCAAAGCTTTTTTACGAAATCCATCCACCGCAATCATGTGCTGTTCAATGTTTTTACTGGTGGTATTTTGTTGAGCGACTTCGATGGTGACAGGATTGTGCATGAAATCATTGGCTAATTTTTTGATTTCAGGAGCAAATGTTGCTGAAAACAACAAGGTTTGGCGCTGCGCCGGTAATAATTTGAAAATACGGCGAATATCATCAATAAATCCCATGTCTAGCATGCGATCCGCTTCATCCAACACCAAAATATCCACTTTATTTAATTGAATATTTTTTTGTTCGACATGGTCTAATAAACGACCCACAGTCGCCACCACGATTTCCACACCACCACGCAATTTTTGCGATTGCTCATTCATGTTGGTGCCACCAAAAATAACGGCATGACGCAACGCGATGTTTTTAATATAAGACTTGATGTTTTGGTCAATTTGATCAGCCAATTCACGTGTTGGTGTTAACACCAACATTCGAACAGGGTGCATGGCAGGTGATGTACTGTTACTGGCAAAGCGCTTTAAGCGCTCTAAACTTGGCAACATAAAGGCAGCTGTTTTGCCTGTGCCTGTTTGTGCAGCAGCCAAAATATCATGTCCAGCTAACGCTTTTGGAATGGCAGCCACTTGAATAGGCGTCGGCGTTTCATAACCTTGTTCTTGCAAGGCTGAAACAATTTCAGCCGATAAACCCAATGAAGCAAACGAACCCACGAACCACTCCTAAATATTGTTTTGATAGACAATGACCTGATACAAGATCTACTGACTGTATGCTTACACAACGCATCACCATGATTTTATCATGTAAACATGGCGCGAATATATAAACAATCACAGCGGTAAACATACCACAAAAGCACCATATCGTATATGATGGCATCGGCAAATAAATGGACAAGTTGTGATAAGCTTGCCGTTTAAACCTAAATTCTAGACAAAACAATCAATCAATTGTTTGCCTTTTCACCCCCAACCAACCCAATTTTCACCATGCTAAAAACCTTAATTTTATTTGCCTTAACTGCCGTTTGTGAAATTTTAGGCTGTTTCTTGCCCGCTATTTGGCTCAAAGACAAAAGCCAGTTAGGCTTTTTGGCATTAGGTATATTGTGTTTAGCAACCTTTGTTTGGCTATTGAGTTTACATCCAGTGGCCAGTGGCAAAGTGTATGCCACCTATGGCGGTGTTTACATTGCCACGGCTCTACTGTGGCTGCGTTTTATTGATAAAGTGCCCTTATTAAAGTGGGACTACTTAGGCATTGCTGTGGTTTTTTTAGGCGTATTGATTTTGCTATTTAATTGGCAACAACACTAATTGACGAGCATTTGAGATTACCGATAAGCACTTTAATTTTATTTAAATGGCACTTATTAAGCGCTACTTTGCATTGAATCAACTTGTTGTTTGCTATGTATGACTAAACCATGTTGCTTTGGGTGTTCATCTCACTCCAATCCAATTGACCCAATCGTTGCAATAGCCATTTGGCTGCCACGCCTTGGTATTTTCGCTTATCCCATAAAACATCAATGGTGATTTGCATGTCCATGCCCATAAAATTGCTTTTGGGTCTGGCCAAATAATCTGCCAACATGGAATGCTCAATAATGTATTGTGAAATAAATGCCCAACCAATGTTTTTTTGCAGCAATTGTAACGTCACCCAATGGCTTTCTACACTCCACACTTCAGAAGCTATGCGCAAATTTTGTTTCACGGTATCGTCATGCCGTGCTGCAATCAAAATCTGACGGTGCCGCTTCAAATCATCCAAAGTCACTCTGTCTAAAAGGGTTAAGGGGTGTTCTAGCCCACACACCAATTGAATAGGCACTTGACCAATGGCACGAAAACCGATTTCAGCAGATACCAATGATTGCTGCCATGAAATACCAATATCCACTTTGCCCGCTTTCACCAAATACGCCACATCGTCCATCAAAGGAAACAATAGTTCAATCTCCACATGGGGAAACACTTGGCTAAACTCTGCAAAAATCTCACCAATCATGTTCTCCGGGAAAATCTCATCAATCGCAATCACCAATTTGCTTTCAATTTTCTTTTCCAAGCTTTGTGCCATGTTCATGAGGTTTTCACGCTGTTCCAAAATAATTTGGGCTTCAGACAATAAGCGCTTTCCCTCTTCTGTTAACACTGGGTTTCGACGACTGCGATCAAACAAAACCACACCCAAATCGGCTTCTAAATTACTCACATGATTGCTAATCACCGATTGTGCTTTGTTTAACACCTTGCCTGCTTGGGAAAATGAACCCACCGTTGCGGAAGTACAAAAAGCTTGTAATTGTTCAATGGACACACTCATATTCTATCGCTTTAACAGATATTATCTAACTTGAATAATAGTTATATTAGGGATATAACATCGCTTCGTCAAAACAAAACACACACAAACCATGTCTATTCGCAATACCAAAGACCGCATCCGCCACGCCATTTCATTTGAAATCATTGCATTGGCTATTTTTATCCCCTTATCCAGCCTTATTTTTGGCTATGAAGTCAGCAGCATGGGCTTTATTGGCGTGGCATCAGCTACCATTGCCACCACTTGGAATTTTCTTTACAACATGGCATTTGACAAAATCATGCTTAAAAATCTGGGTCATACTCGAAAAACCATGCGCTTACGAGTTTTTCATGCCTTGTTCTTTGAGTTTGGCTTGATGTTCTTACTCATTCCCTTGATTGCATTTGCTTTGAATATTAGCTTATGGGCAGCTTTGAAAATGGACATTGCCATTGTTTTGTATTATTTGGTATTTGCCTTTTTGTTTAACATCGCTTATGACAAAATATTCCCAATTCCCCATGCCAATAAAGAAATACAAACCGTCTAAACATTTGTATGACCATCAAAAGCACTTAACCAGTGCTTTTTTTGTTTCCTAGACAATGATGAATACTCCATTTATTCTGATACTGATAACATGCCCCACAATAATCACCATGACAAAATAAAAGATGACGCTATGCAATCCGATCAAGACCACATACTATTACTCATATCAGCTATTTTGTATTTCGCCATGGATGGCATGGGTAAAGCTGCTTTTTTTCATCAACACATTCAGCAAAAAATTACCATTCCTTTCGTTTACAACCAATGGCAAGAACAATATTTTCACGTAGCAGATACTGATCAGCATTATGGCTTAGCGAACTTCACATTACTGATGTCTTTTGTGTTTAATGAATACAAATCGATGCTATTGGATACCGAACAAGACATTATTTTGCAGGCAGTGGCTTCTTTTGAGCATGCCATGAATCAGTATGTTTTTGATGACCACAACACCATAGATGATGCCTACATTGTCGATGATAAAGGTTATTTTCTTGATATTCAGTATCAGGCAAAAATGTTTTTAGCACACATTAATAGCAATATCAGCACACCTGAGATATTGGATATTCAAAACATCATTGGCATTTACAACCACATCCCCACGCCCACTGCATGGCAAGTTTTATGAGCTTAAACCTGACAACACCCATCTGATGCCTTGCCCAAGCTATCCACTTAGCCTATTTTACTGATGCAAATCAATATTGAAGTAGCATGGTATTTGACGTACCATGGGCGATTTATTGTTAAGTTAATAATCATGAAACCCATTCAAGCGATTAAAGCCCTTGTATTATTGCCTATCATTTTGTGGCTTCCCACGACTTTACTGGCTAAAGACACTTATCCCCAAGATGTTCAACAATTAATTAAACGCACTGAGTATTGCGCAGGGTTACTTGCACAAATAGAAGAAGGAGAAAAAGGTTCTTCTCCCTCACCGCAAGCAATCAGCCAAGCCTGTCAGAATTTAGACACTGAATTTGCTCATATCAAAGAACAATACGAAAAAAACGCCAAGGTAACCAAGGCGCTTTCTTCGTACAATGACTTGATAATCAATTTACACTGGTTGCAAGTCAATAAGCTGCTTTAACGTGCTAAACATCCATTAAAAGCCATATTCTTTATCCATGACTTTTAATGGGATTCAATCCCCAAACCAGCACCCTCACCTAATAAGACATTTTCACCTTGGTAAACCATGCCTTTGGGTGTTTCCACAAGCCAAAGTGGTGCATCAAAATCACAATACACAACATTGGGGTGACTGGCCGCAAAATGTGCTGCAGCCGTCACCGAAATTGACGACTCCATCATCGAGCCTATCATGCATTCCACGCCATGCATCGCACCCAAATCGGCAATTTTCTTCGCCTCCCCAATGCCACCACACTTAAGCAATTTGATGTTTAATAAATCCACTGCACGCATTTTCAACAATGTAAAAGCATCTTGGGCAGAAAATACACTCTCATCTGCCATGATTTTGCTTTCGACCTTGTCTGTTACATATTGTAGACCATCAAAATCTTTTGCTTTGACAGGCTGCTCAATCCAATCAATATTAAAATTCGACCGCTCCAATTCACGAATAACTTTAACGGCATCTTTGGGCGTCCAACCTTGATTGGCATCCAAACGCAAACGAGATTGGCTTGGAATCACATCATGAATGGCGGCTATGCGCTCAATATCAGTTGCAGGATGATTGCCCACTTTGATTTTTAATGCACTAAAGCCATCAGCAACCGCTTTTTGTGCTGCCTTTTGCATGACTTCTGGTGTATCCAAACCAATGGTCATGCAAGTGGTCAATGGCTTGCTGCCACCTAAAACCTTATACAAAGGCTGATTCAGGCTGTTGGCAAATAAATCATGCAAGGCAATGTCTGCGGCGGCTTTGGCACTCATGTTGTTAATACAAGAACGCTGGATTTTGAGCAATAGTCGATTCAAGTCTTGGGCATTTTCACCCACCAAAGCAGCTTGAATCGGCCCTTCTAAAGCCGCCACAATACTTGCCTGACTGTCCCCGGTAATCACCCAAGTTGGCGCAGTTGCCCCCGTCCCCACCAAGCCTGAATCGGTTTCAATATTCACTTCAATCACATCAATTTCGTGTGCAATACGCAGTGCCGTTTTAAACGGTGTATGCAGTTTCAATTGCGAAACATTGACACGCAGTTGCTGAATTTTCATTTTTTGCTTTCTTTTTACAATACTGACAACAATTTGCCAATCATCATGCCAAAATAAGTGCCTAAGAATGAGCCCATCAAGGCCATCAATACACCAATGGGTATCAATGCCTTGTGGTAGCTAGCCGCCAACATGGGAGCAGAAGCCATGCCGCCAATATTCGCCAAACTCGCCACGCCCAAGGTAAATAAATCGTAACGGAAAATTTTGCCCAATAACAACATCACAATCAAATGCACAGCCAAAATCAAGAAGCCTGATAATAGGTAAATTGGTGCTTGTGCCAAATTGCTAAAATCGGAGCGAGAAGCAATCAACGCAATAATGATATACAGCATTACATTAGATAACTCCATAGAACCTGACATTCTGGATAATGGTGTCACCGCTAAAATCAAGCCCACAACAGAGGCAATCATAATCGTCCAAGACGTGCCATTAATCACATCACCCACACCTGGCAAAATCTTACCCAACCAAATACAAACCGCAGAAATACCCAAACTAATTCCCAATAAATACAAGATATTTTGGAAAGTCATCGGTTTTTCGTCTTCTTTGCCCAAATCCAAATTGGCTGCAGCATCACCCAATACATCCGGCGCTTTGGTCCAACGATTAAAACGTGGCGCAATAGGCACCAACCAAAACATAAACATCACCCAAACTGCATAGTTAATGGTATCCATCATCAAGATATAACCAAATAGGTTTTCTGGTACTTGTAAAATATCTTGCAAAGCCACCATATTGGCAGAACCACCAGTCCAACTACCTGCCAAAGCACCAAAAGCGCGCCATGTGCCATCGATGTAAAAACTTTGTAGCAACACATACACCAAAGTGAAGCCAACAAAAATACTCAAAACAGCGCAAGAAAATGCACCTAACATCCGAGGACCTAACTTGATAATGCTGCGAATATCGCATTTAAGCAGCATTAACACCAACATCGCAGGCAATAAAGAACCTCGCACAGCAGAATAAGCCCCATTAACCGCATCGTTATTGGCAAATAAACCAGCAGTATTCATCACGGCTGCACCAATGTAAATTAAAACCACTGCGGGCAAAAAGGTAAACAGTTTTCTAGCATGAAAATATTGTTGAAATGCCGCCATACCAGCGGCCAATGCCACCAAAGTTGCAATGTAAGTAAAGCCTTGATCAATCATCTTGTTTCTCCTAAAAAACGTTACTTTAAACGCCTTAAAACAAAAAAAATCCAGCCAAATATCCATTCGCCCAAGATGTAACCTGGGTAAATCAATATTTGGCTGGATTTTATTTCTGATTCAGGCAATAAAGCAGCGCAAAATACTATTTGGCATCGTTATTAAGAATTTGCTGGTATTTTTTTTGAGCATCTTTAAATGCCACCACCAAAGCTTTTTGCGAGGCGCCAAAATAGCGTAAGTTAATGCTGTCAATGATGTCGTTGTTGACCATGTGTTTACCAATCATCAAGCTTTTCACAAATTGATTGGTTAATAAAATGGTAGCAGAACATTCGACATCGACAATGACATGGGTTTGTCGGTCAATGACCAAGCCAATAAAATAGGCTTTAAATTTTTCGGTGATGGGGTTGTTTTGCGGGGATTTCGCATCGCCAATCACGAAAACGGTGTTGTCATGAAACATCATCACACCCAATGGTAAAAACAAGAATGGCTTATTGTACCAGTTTGTCTTGTTTCTGACTTAAGCAGAATCACACTTTGTTAAATTCCGTTAAGCTTTCTTGATTAAAATATATCACCCCTGTTTTCAATCGACAAGTACATTTTACGAGCAGTTATTGTAAAATTAATATGTCATGAATCATTACTGTATTAATATTATAATACACATCAGAACACAAGCCATCCAAACACCGCCATCGACAAACTCACCCACTGCAATAATAACCAAATCCTTTGCCGAATAAAAAGTGCCATCATGCCAGTTGCCCTATTCATGGCACTTCTGTCTTTGATATGGGGAATCAACTGCCAATATAGCAATCCCTGATCCAACTGATGCCAAGTCAAATCACCTGCCACAACTGACTGCAATAAAGCACAATCAAACTGCACACGAACATGGTAATAAACCTGCCCCAATCCGAAGAAAACCGACAGGGTGAAAATAATACTCACCCATAGACTGGGTACCCACAAGTTAGCCAATACAATGCCGAACAAACCCACTAGCAATGCCAACAAACCGATATTTTGCAATACACAACCTTGCCTAAGCAAAGCCAAAAGCACAGTCAGTGACACATGGTCTGATGATTCACATCGTTTATCTTGCGGCGCATTATCCATTTAAGACTCCAAGGCTTGCAATATTTTCATTTGTTCCTGACTCAATACCACTTTTTCTTTTCTTTTTTGCAATATCATTAAGGCATCTGCTGCACTCTTGACTCGCTGAGTCATCAGTAACCAAGCAGCGACCACAGCCGCACTACGAGAATAGCCCAAAGCACAAGACACCAACACTGTTTGTTGATCTGTTTTTAACCACTGTTCTATTTGTGCAGCTGCACGTTTGCAGGTGGGTAAATCCACAACGGTTAAATCCAAAACACAGAAATGCGCATAATGCTGCACTCCCTTGGGGGCAGGTAACTCAGCACACATGTCCAATAAGGCAAAAGCCTTACCTTGCTGTTGCCATTGTTGCCAAACCTGTTGACTTGGCAATCGCCCAAGGTAAACCCCATCAATAATGAGGTATTCATCGTGTTCTTTTCTGGTCCACAAATAGCGATTAAGTTGTGCCAAGCATTGATAAGGCCAAAACAAAATGCGCACACACAAAGCATATTGCCCTTGCGCATTTTTTTGAAACCCTGCTGCATTAAAGAAGGCATAATTTCCTGCCAGTAAAAGCAATGACAGTGCCAAATAACCGCCTAACCACCACCATGCACCCCAACAAGCAATACCCAATACCAGCAATAAGACAGCACAAGCATAATACAAGGCCAGGCGATATTGCTTGGGTTTATTAAGCATGGACAAAGGTGATGCTTGGTTTTCTGGCCACAGCCAAACCGCAAAAGCACCCGCCAAAGCCCCTGTGGGCACATCAAAAAAATGGTGTTGCCATGTCGTTAAAACAGATACACCAATTAAAAAACACCAGCCATGCAAAAACAATCGTTTAAAGCCTGAAAATTTATCAGCATAAAAAGTCCAGAGCACCACCAATAAAGCAATGTGTAGCGAAGGCGCTTGATTGTAAGGCATATCAAACCCCATTAATAAATCAAACCAAGCACCAAAAAAACCAGACTGAGGTGGTCGTTCAAAAGAAAAATGCAGGGGGAACAATAAAAAACACAGCACGCAAATAAGCTGAACGGTAAAAAGCCGACGCACCAACGTTGATAATTGTTGGCGATTGACCGTCCATAAAACCGCAACAGCATACATCAAATCAATCGACGAATAAGGCACGATTGTCCATGGCCAAATGGGAATATAGCGCTCCCACGCCATGACCATTACCCCCACATCACTGCGTTGAGCAGTCAACCAATTGGCAGCACCATAACTTGAAAAGAAGAACAACCCCAACAAAGCCAAATAGCACAATCGTCGGGGCCACAAACCTGTTTGCCAAGCTTGATTCATTTAAGATGCTTTCTTGCGAGCCATCGAAACGGTAAAAATACCCCATTGATCAACCAGCATATCTACTTTTTCAAAACCAGCATCCGCCACCAATTGATCCATTTCATTTTGAGTGCGGCGACGCATCACCCAAGCTTGACCTTCCCGATGGCTAGTTAATACACGGGCAATGTATTCCACTTGTGGATGCCATGGCTGACCGGTGTATAGCAAAATAGCATCATCTGCCATACCAGCAGCCAAGCCTTTTAATGATGTACTTACCATGGTATTGTCGGCAAAAAGTTCATACAGCCCCGATACAATACCCAATGTGGGTTTGGTTTTTAAATTCGATAATTCATCAAAACTAAATGCATCGCCTTTTTCAAACTGAGCAATATGGCTTAAACCTTTTTGAACAATCAAGTTTTGCCCAGCTGCAACGTTAATGTCGCTGTAGTCACGCAACAATATGCTGTCTGGTTGCTTGGCCACTTGCGTAGCCGCTTCTAATACATAGCGACCATGCCCTGCTGCCACATCGACAACATGCACTGGTTTACCTTCATCTTGTAATTTGGCTATGGCCGTTTTGAGTAAGGCTTCAAGGTGAACCTTACGCTCACGGATGCCACGCCAACCAATGGCTTGCAGATAGACATAATCAGCGAAACGACCAAATGTGGTTTCGCCACTGGCTTGGTTGCGATAAACATAGTCTAAGGTACTGCCTGAATCAAAGCCTGTTTTCATGCCCAATTTCACACCATCGGACAATTTAGCGGCATAACGCAAATTGGCACGTTGATATGCCCAATACCATTTTTTGAACCCTGTGGCTGCTTTGCCAATATTATCTGCTTCTTGTTTGGTGTAGCCACCTTTGTCCGCATTCAATAAATCAGTGTATTGCGGTGTTTTGGCAAATTGAGTTTCCAAAAAGCGTTTGGCGTCTCCCAATGGTAAATAGCGATCTTTTTCACCCAAAGTATCATGGAAAAACCCATCATATACATGGTAAGCCTTATTATTCGTGCCCAAGTTGCGATAAAAATTCTGTTGCGGTTTAGCTGACACCACATAGTCTTTGCCAGAAACCAACAATTGTGTCGGTACATCAATAGCAGCAGCATCGGCAACAATGCGTTTAGACGTATCAAATAAATCCAACAAAATGCGTGTTGAAATGGGGCGTGCAATCAATGGATCACTATCGTAACTCTCGACTCTTGTTGGATCATGGCTTAATAGCTTGGCTTTCACATAACTATTGACAAAGAAATTACCCCGTACGTTATACATCAAACGCAAACCGGGGATGGCAAATGGCACATACAATTTGACTTTAAATGCAGGCGAAGCCAAGACCATAGCGCGAATTTTGGGCACATAATCGTGTACCCAAGTTGCTGCCAACACAGCACCAACACTTTGAGCCATCACCGCAATATTGTTATCAGCTAAACCTGTACTGGTTTTAATGTGTTCGAAAAAGCTTTGTGCATCTTTCACCATCCAAGCCAAACTCGGCGCATCGCCTCGCTCACCTGGTGACATCCCTGCCCCTCGTGCATCCCAAGCAAAAAATTGGTAATCGGGCATGTCGATTTCATCGGGGATATGTGCCACTCGACCAGAGTGCTCATGGCCTCGGTGAAACAACATAATTGCAGGTGCATCAGTTTTTGCATTTGCTGCTGGCCAGTGGCGATAAAACAATTCAACACCGTCATGACTCACAAAGGTTTTTTCAATACATTCACGCATTCATCCAACTCCTTTTTGACCATTTTTACTGGGTCTTAAAAAATATTCTGAAACCATTTACACCGACGACGTATTTTTCTCAGCTATCGCTGCTTTGATTCTATTGATGCTTGTCCAGATCAATAAGAAGCACATCACAAACAACACAATATTCAACCACAAAGCCGACAAGACAGAAAAACCCGCCAAGGTACTCAATAAACCAAAAACAAATGCCCGATCACTTTTGCCCATGGGCCCTTCATAGTGGCGACTGGCACCAACCAATGGCCCCATCACTCCTGCGTATTCGCTAATCAGCATTAAAACTAGCACCACCAATAAAAATATAGGATTTACGCCAGAAAAAGCAAAAAAAGCTGCATACAAAGCAATATCTGCCACCACATCACCTAGCTCATTCAAATAAGCGCCCAATGTGGTTTGTTGCCCAAATTCTCGAGCCATCATGCCATCAATGGCATTTAGTGCCATGCGCACGAAAAACCAGATTGGCATCAATAACCACACCCAAGACCAAGCTGCCAAACTTCCCATTGCAACAGCTATTGCTACAACAATAGACAACAAACATGCCAAACTGGTGACTTGATTGGCGGTGTATTTTTTCTGAACACAATACTGAGCTATCGGACGCAATAATGCTTGAAATTTGGGTTTTAACTGGTAAATGCTAATCATATTTTATTGATTCTATTATTGTTACAGTGATGGAGCAAAACTAAAGGATTAAACATTACCACTGAGCATAATTTGTGCATAGACTTTTATCAATTAATTTTATTACAAATAAATAATTATTGATTTGACATTCAGTATTAAAATGGTATGCACGCCCGCAAAAATCAATTTCCTGATTACCGATATGGTGCACTTTGTACAGTAATCCATTTCAATAGGAAAACATATGAAGCCTTGGCTCATGCCATGAAAACCAACAAGGTCAAGATGATTATTAGCATGAATAACCACCCAGACCTTTAGGCATGGTTTGCAGATTTTTGGCAACCTAAGTTGAAAAATTTAATACACCATGAGCCAAGACAATTGAAAAACAGTGAATGGGTAATGGGTGATGACCGCCATAGGCCTCACATATAGAAGATAATAACAATAAGAATTTACAGCATATCGAAAGCCTTTATTCAACATCTATACTGGAGTAGTCGGTGTAGCCTACCGCATTGCCACCAAAGAAGGTTTCTCGATGTGCTTCATTCAAAGGCAAATCATTTTCCAAGCGGTATGGCAAATCGGGATTGGCAATAAATGCTCGACCAAAACCAATTAAATCCGCCCAGTGGTTTTTCAGGGCTTCTTCTGCGCGCGCTACTGTGTATTTGCCTGAATAAATCAATGTGCCTTTAAAAATTATGCGCAAAGCTTCTTTAAAAGCATTAGGCATAATGGGGGCATCTTCCCAATCGGCTTCCGCGATATGAATGTATGCAATACCCGCTTCATTCAATAAGTTGGCTGCTGCCAAATAGGTTGCCTCGGGTGTGTCATCTTGAGAACCCATTAATGTGGTCAACGGAGCCAAACGCACACCAACGTGCTTAGCACCAATGGCATCTGACACAGCTGCCACCACTTCTTTTAAAAATCGCAAACGATTTACCAAGGTACCGCCATATTCATCTTCTCGATGGTTGGAACCTGAATCGATAAATTGATTAATCAAGTAACCATTGGCTGCATGCAATTCAATGCCGTCAAATCCTGCTGCAATCGCATTTTGTGCAGCTTGGGCATATTCTTGCACGATATGGGCAATCTCATGAATTTCTAAAGCACGGGGCATACTGTGCTGTACCATCTCACCGACACCATGTTCAGGCCCTCGTGCACTTGGATCCAAAAACACCTTCACACCTTCAGCTTGTAGTGCCGAAGAGGACACAGGTTGTGCACCATTCGGTTGCAGTAAGACATGAGAAACACGACCCACATGCCACAATTGAGCAAAAATCTTACCGTCTTTATTGTGCACAGCATCGGTTATTTTTTTCCAACCCTCAATTTGTTCAGGCTGGTAAATCCCTGGCGTCCACGCATAACCTTGGCCTTGTTGGCTAATTTGTGTTCCTT
>JASLDB010000090.1 GCA_030151665.1 Neisseriaceae bacterium | reverse complement strand
CCATAAAAAAACCAAATAAAATACCATGGCGTCAAAATAAAATATACAATCTAAATTGCTTTTTTTTAGCAAACAAACTAATCTACGAGAAAATAATAAACAAATTGTTTTAACAACATGAATGGAAAAATTTACCATTCAATAAGACCATCAACAGGCAAAGGATTTATAAAATGAGTCAAACGGGAGAGTTGCAACGTACCCTCAAAAATCGCCATTTGCAATTAATTGCAATTGGCGGTGCCATTGGTACGGGTTTATTTATGGGGTCAGGCAGAACCATTAGTTTGGCAGGACCATCTGTTTTATTCACCTACATGATTATTGGTTTTTTCCTATTTTTCGTGATGCGTGCCATGGGTGAATTGTTATTACATAATTTGGAATACAAATCATTTGTCGATTTTTCGGCTGATATTTTGGGCCCGACCATGGGTTATTTTGTGGGTTGGAGCTATTGGTTTTGTTGGGTAGTCATTGGCATGGCTGATATTGTCGCCATTACAGGTTATACCCAATTTTGGTGGCCAACTGTTCCTTTGTGGATACCAGGTGTTTTGTGTATCGGCTTCTTATTAATATTTAATATGCTATCAGCAAAATTATTTGGTGAACTAGAGTTTTGGTTTGCTTTAATCAAAATTGTTGCGATTGTCGCTTTGATTTTGTGTGGTGCATACCTACTATTAACTGGCTTCACTGGCCCTAGCGGCCAACAAGCTAGCTTAAGCAATTTGTGGAATCATGGCGGCATCTTCCCCCATGGTATGGAAGGTTTTTTTGCTGCATTCCAAATCGCTATTTTTGCTTTTGTCGGCATTGAGCTAGTGGGTACAGCCTCAGCAGAAACTGCAGACCCGAAAAAAACATTGCCACAAGCCATTAACAAAATTCCAGTGCGTGTCATTATTTTCTATGTATTGGCATTAACCGTTATCATGACTGTGACACCTTGGAATTCAGTGGCACCAGATAAAAGCCCATTTGTGAATATGTTTATGCTAATTGGCATTGGTGCTGCTGCTGCCATTATTAACTTTGTGGTATTAACCTCTGCATTGTCTTCTGCCAACAGCGGTATGTTCTCAACAGGTCGCATGTTATTTGGTTTATCACGCAATAACGTTGCCCCAAGTGCATTTGGTAAATTATCCAACAGTGGCATTCCACGCAATGGCTTATTGTATTCATGTGCCTTTTTGTTTATTGGTGTGTTTTTGCTATACGCAGAAGGCAATGTCATGAAAGTATTCACCATTGTGACCACCATTTCCAGCATTTGCTTTATCTTTGTATGGACAGTGATTTTGTTGGCTTACTTACGTTACCGCAAGATTTACCCAGATGCACACGCTAAATCAAGCTACAAAATGCCATTTGCGATTCCAATGTGCTACGCCTGTTTTGCTTTCTTCGCTTTTGCTTTGTACTTGTTTAGCCAAGAGCCAGAAACCCTAATTGGCTTAAAAGCAACCCCGCTATGGTTCTTGGCATTGTTTGCTTGTTTGCCATTGTACAAAAAGCACTTAAATAAAAAAAAGAAAGTAATTAATCCTTAAAACCAAAAGACCATGGTATACCATGGTCTTTTTTTCTTGCCTGTCTACTCTATCCCGTTATCTATTGCCATTTAAAACACTGGAAAAAATCAATTCGGTCTCTGGCAAAGCCAAGATGGCATTCGGATACAATACATCCCCGTTCATCCCCACCCAAGCCACTTTTGCCATTGCCATTCATCTACCATAGCTTTAACAATGACAGACATCAAAAAACGCACCATCAAGGTGCGTTTTGGTTTGTTTTTTACAAACAGCATTTCTTGTATTTTTTACCACTTCCACAAGGACATGGGTCATTTCGTTTGACAGTATTCTCCTTGCGAATAGGCTGTTTTTGCTGGTTCTTATCAAATTGAGCCAATTCAATATTGCGAGATTCTTCAAATTCGGTGTAAATCAATAAACCCGCAGCCAGAATATCTTTTTCGACTTGCATTTGCGCTTTAGCATCCATTTGCCCCATTTGGTTCAAGTAACGATAATCTGCGTATTGCTTGATGCTGGCCAAGGCTTCAAAAACCACAGCACTATCATCACTCATACTCCACAAGCTAGCCACTTTTAAATAAGCACGGCACCAATCATAAACCGCTTGTGCTTTTGCATTGCTATGGCTAGCATCGTTTAACCACAATGGTCGATAAGCATTGGGATTCTCTTGGTAAATATCAGCCACACGGTTCAAAATAATGACCATTTGGTCAAAAAATGCCATGAACTCTTCGGTGCTAGACCATGCTGGAGCATGTTCACCATCACCAAACACCAGCGGCATCCACTGCTCCCCTGATAATAGGTTCGGGCTTGATACCAATGCGGCAAAAAAACCATCTAAACCACTAACGGTTAACACTGCATTGCCTGACAATTGGTATTGCGCCAATTGGGCTTCGATGGCTTGATATTGTGCCACCACATCAGCAGGTAAATCTGGGTTTAACGCTGCTGATAACAATGTTTTCGTTGTACTTGTTCCAGTGGGTAGCGAAATTGGTGCTTCGCTTTTTGCTGTTTTTTGAGCGTTTTTGATGGTAGATGCTGCTGTGCAGTCAAGTAAATCAACATCAGATTCAGCGGCAAGACCTAAACGATCCGCTTGGTGTTTTTTAGCCAATGCCAATGCTTTGCTGTTGATCGGTTCCATTTGTGCAGATTCAATGGCCAAATCCAATAAAGAAATGACTTCTTCATCATTGTAGTTACCCAAAATGGCAATACCTGTTAAAGCATCACTTGCCATGGGATCAATGCTTAAAGCTTGTAAATAATGCTGAATGGCATCCAATTCATCTTCGCTGTCTTGCCCTTGTTTCACCCAAACTTGGGCTTCTTGTGCAAAAGCCAAACGAGCGGTGCTATCGTGTTGCTGGCAAAATGCCGATAAAGCGGCACGACCATGTTCTTTGCGTAGTTTGACTAAAGAAGGGCGGCGTGTGCGGCGTTTACGAGAAAGTTTGGCTTGCATAATGTGTACCATTTATATTCATTTTCAGGCGTATTTTATCGCATTTATGGCATGATTTGAGCATGTTCCGCAATATGCCTGATTTTCATTGGCAATAACGATACACCTTGGCCCCTTATCGACCTGCTCAAAAATCAATACAATAGAAAAAAGTTGCCAAATAAGCAAAAGCCATTCATCATGCGGTTATTACAACATAGCAAATAGTTAAGTTAAAAAAGATGAATAAAGAGAAAAAATTATTGATTATTGGTTTGATTCTTTTGGTGGTTGGTTTGGGTCTTAAATTTGCCAATCCAGACAAAAATGAAGAGAATTTAGCCATTATGCAACAAGCAACCAATGCCCAAGAAGCAGCTCAAGCGATTGCCAGTAATAACCAAGGTGAGATTGCTGGTAACGCTTTAGCCATGTTCTTAATGGGATTGGGTGGTGCCATGTCTGTGGTGGCTGGTATTAAAGTATTCACCAAAAAATCAGCCTAATCCAACATACTCAACGCCAAACCCGAAAAGTTTGGCGTTTTCATTGGCTTGTTTGTTTTATTTTCGATTAAGCTGAGCCAATAAATTAAACGGAACCAAATAAAAACTGCTCTTTAATCGCTCGAATTTGGTCACGGATATTGGCTGCTTCTTCAAATTGTAAATCCCGTGCGGCTTGTAACATCGCTTTTTCCAATCGAGCCACTTCTTTGGCTGCATCATTTTCATTGCGAATAACCTTGCCTTTGTTTTTGCCCTTGCCTTTTTTGCCACTGTCCTCGCCATAAACCCCATCAATCAAATCTTTGACTTTCTTCACCACTTGCGTGGGCACAATGCCATTGGCCTCATTGTGGGCAATTTGTTTGGCTCGACGTCGCTCGGTCTCTTCAATAGCCGATTTCATCGAATCGGTTATTTTATCCGCATACAACATCGCCAAACCATTAACATTTCGCGCTGCACGACCCATGGTTTGAATCAAACTGCGATGGCTGCGTAAAAAGCCCTCTTTGTCTGCATCCAAAATGGCGACCAAAGAGACTTCTGGAATATCCAAACCCTCACGCAATAAATTAATGCCCACCAACACATCAAATAAACCCATGCGCAAATCTCGAATAATCTCCACCCGCTCAACTGTATCAATATCACTGTGTAAATAACGAACTTTGACGCCCAATTCTGTGTAGTAATCGGTTAATTGTTCTGCCATGCGCTTGGTTAATGTGGTCACCAATACTCGCTCACCTTTTTCTTTGCGAATATTAATCTCGCTGAGTAAATCGTCTACTTGTGTTGCCACTGGGCGTATTTCAATAACGGGGTCAACCAAACCTGTTGGTCTCACCACTTGCTCAACCACTTGTGCCGCATGTTCTTCTTCATACTTGGCAGGTGTAGCGGATACAAAAATGGTTTGCGGGATTAGCTTTTCAAATTCTTCAAATTTTAGGGGGCGATTATCCACAGCAGAGGGCAAGCGAAACCCATAATTGACCAAATTGGCTTTGCGCGCAGCATCACCTTTATACATGGCACCAATTTGTGACACTGTTACATGGCTTTCATCAATAAACATAATGGCATTTTTGGGCAAGTAATCCAATAAAGTCGGTGGTGCTTCACCAGCAGGTCTACCACTGAAATGGCGAGAATAGTTTTCAATACCTTTACAAAACCCCATTTCATATAACATTTCCAAATCAAAGCGTGTACGCTGCTCAATGCGTTGTGTTTCCACTGGTAAATTTTCTTGGGTATAAAACGCTACACGAGACACCAATTCTTCTTTGATGGTTTCACAAGCCCGCAACACCGTTTCACGGGGGGTGACATAGTGACTTGATGGGAACACCGTAAATCGCCCAACTCGCTGTTTAATTTGCCCAGTTAAAGGGTCAAATAATTGCAAACTATCTACTTCATCATCAAACAATCCAATTCGCAAAGCCAGCTCTGCACTCTCCGCAGGATACACATCAATGACATCACCACGAACCCGAAATGAACCGCGCGAAAAGTCCATGTCACCACGGTCATATTGCATCGCCACCAAGCGTGAAATTATGTCACGCTGCGCCATGGTCTGTCCCTCTTTGACATGCAAAATCATTTGGTGATACTCATTGGGATCCCCAATACCATAGATGGCAGATACCGTTGCCACAATAATCACATCATTGCGCTCAATCAGGTTTTTTGTGGCAGACAAACGCATTTGCTCAATGTGTTCATTGATACTCGAATCTTTTTCAATGAATAAATCACGGCTGGGCACATAGGCTTCTGGTTGATAATAGTCATAATACGAAACAAAATACTCCACCGCATTATCAGGGAAAAACTCACGCATCTCTGCATAAAGTTGGGCAGCCAAGGTTTTATTGTGAGCCATAATAATGGCAGATCGACCACTTTGAGCAATGACATTGGCCATGGTATAAGTTTTACCAGAACCCGTTACCCCCAATAAAGTTTGAAACGACAAACCATCGTCCAAGCCTTCCACCAAACCAGCAATTGCCGTGGGTTGATCTCCAGCGGGTGCAAAAGGTTGATGCAAGATAAAAGGGCTATTAGGGTATTGAATGACATTCATAACGGAATCTTTGGCAGCAGGAAATGATATCTACTATATCGGGTTTTGTTACAAAAAAACAAGTTAAGTTTATTAACCGTTTGACAAATATTTTGTACAACGATTATGCTGTATTTTTTGACCAACGATAAACCACACCATGCCCCAACCCACTGAACTGCATCAAACCGTTATTGATGCCATGATACGCCTTGCTCATGCCCAAGAGGCTGATTGTGAACGAAAACAAGAAGTCCTCAAAACCGAAATTGGACAATATACCCTAACCCAAATTCATATCTTGTCATGTATTGAAAAAAACGACTTGGTGAACAACCGAGTATTAAGTGACACCTTGTCTTTAAGTCGAGCCGCAATTTCAAAAGCAGTTGGTAAATTGTGGGATGACAACTTAATCGAATCTTACCAATCACCCAATAATCAAAAATCAATTTATTATCGCACCACTGCTGCTGGCAGTCGTTTATCGGCACAACATGATGTTTTGCACAATACAGCCCTCAAAAGCTACTTGTCTTTTCTGGATAAATTTGATGAAAAAACTTTACAAGCTGCATTGCAGTTTATTAACGGCATGGCAAATTTTCTAGAAAAACGCTAATCTTTCAGCCTTAATACACCACCACATCCTTACTGTGGTGGCTTTCTCCTAGCATTCTATCCACAGCACCCATCGCCATCATTCTCAAAGCATATTGAATATATGTTGATGAATAAACCACACATTCATTTATTTTGTAATTTCTGTATTGACAGAAATTACAGATATTATATATATTACAAAAAAAGGAGACGAAGATGAATATTTTATTACTGGGTGCCTCAGGCATGATTGGTCAAAATCTTGACCAAATATTGCGCGAAAATAACCACACTGTGATTGCTGCATCACGCCAGTCCACCTCATGGTCATTGGACTTAAATCACTTACCTAGCGAAATTATCTTGCAAGAAAAATTGGCTGATATTGATGTCATTTGCAACGCCATTGGCATAGGTCCTGGTTTATCAGATCGTGAACATTTCCAAGTGCATTACCATGCCTTATTGCCAATACTGCATGCCGCACAAAAAGCTGGGGTCAAACGCTGGATACAAATTTCAGCCTTAAGCAATGCCACCAGTGAAGATGATTTAGCCATTCCTTATTTGGCAAGCAAATATGCTTTTGATGCTGCCCTATTGCAATCGGGCATGCCTGTGAGTATTTTGCGCCCGTCGTTGGTTTTCTCTCCTGAAGGTGAGAGCACAAAAATGTTCCGAAAAATGGCATTACTGCCTATTTTGCTCTTGCCGCAAGCCGGAAAAATGCAGATACAGCCTTTGCATGTCAATGATTTGTGCCAAGCCGTCATCGCTTTATTATCAAGTGAACACACTGAAAATAAAGTGTATACCTTGGGTTCAGAAACCATGAGCTTGGCGCAATATTTACAAATCATGCGAGGTTCACGAAAACAAGCTGTCTTATCTGCACCCAATTGGTTTTTCAAACTGGGCATGAGGGCTTTGCAATGTATCGAACCTGCCGTGGGTGGACACAATGCTTATCGATTATTGTGCCTTGGTAGCACCACTGACAGTTTCGATTTGGAAACATTATTGGGCCAAAAACCACAACTAGCCAGCCAATTTGCCCAAAAATAAGAAAGAGACACATGCCAGAGCACCCTATCAACCCCATTATCAGCATTGGCCGTTACAGCGTGGCGGCTGTGTTTTTATTATCAGGGATTTTGCCCTTATTCAACCAAGCCACAAGCTTTGCTTTATTAACCCCACTGACTGACTCACCTGTTTGGCAAACAGTTTTGTTTTACGCCATGGTGGTGATGGACATTGGCTTGGGTATTTTGGCATGTTGCACACAAAGCAAACGCATCTGGCAAGCCATGTTAGTCATGGTTTTGTCTTATACCTTGGTTTGTAGCATGATTATGCCACAGCTTTGGCTTGAACCATTGGGCAGTTTATTAAAAAACATCACCATTTTGTCCTGGCTTTGGGTATTGGCATTTTATTGTCCAACAGCTCAAAATCCGATGAATAGATAGAAAAGAGTACACCATGGAAGCTTATTTTATCGCCAAAACCTTGCACATTATTTCCTCTGTTTTAATGGTCGGAACAGGGCTTGGCAGTGCCATTTATTTTTTCTTTGCCAATCGCTGGGGCGATTTACGCGCCAAACAATATGTTGCCAAGATGGTGGTCAAATGCGATTGGATCATCACCACACCCACTGTTATCGTCCAACCATTAACAGGTTATTGGATGATGCAACAAACGGGTTGGACATTAACCACACCTTGGATTGCCAGTGCCTTAATCGTATATGCACTGGTGGGCATGGCATGGTTGCCCGTGGTTTGGTTGCAAATTCGCATGAGCCAATTATTGGATCATGCCGTTGCCACCAACAGCGATATTGATCATGATTATCATGTATATAGAAAATGGTGGGAGTTTTTAGGATATATTGGCTTTTCAGGTGCCATGTTCATCTTTTATTTGATGGTGAGTAAAGTTGGTTTTTGGGGGGATTAATCTAGCATTTTAAATGGTGTTAAATAAAATACTTTTCTATATCAATTACTCAGAAAATCGATAACTTATTAAAAATCCACAGAATCAAGTCACACCTGTTATTAAAAATTACGGGATTAATTGAGTTATGTTTTCACTCATTTCACATTCAAGGTACAAATATCCTTCAGGGTCATATTGAAAAAAATCAATACGACCCTGATGCTTCTTAGTGTTTCTACACCAATATTTGACCTAAGGTTTGTAAAGTAATGATGCGTTTTACCATGTAAGCTGAAAATTGGATCACGTATAGTTTGGCTAGGCTAGATTAATGATTCTAAAGATTGAAGTGATAGATTTTTCATTTCACAAGACTGCATAAATATGTTAATTTTTCTCTTAGTGAGATGAAAGTAGTGCGACATTAATGACCTGTGCGAAAAGATAATTTGGTATCGTGCTCGCATCTTACTTCTTTATTAATATAATTTAAAACCATCACCATTTTTAATTTTGCACCACTACTTACATCTATCTAGTAAACAATGTACTACTCGCTCCATGTCCCTACAAACTCAATAACAATATCACCTTTCCATGCTCCTGAAGGCAATTTATCAGGGCTAATTTTTACTGTTTTATCAGTGGCTTTTGTTATTTTATCAATTGAAAAATCTAATTTACCTGAAGACAAACTGTAACCTAACTTATCCACAGTCGTTGGAATTGGTACAATTGTTGTATTAGTTGCAGGTTCTAAGATAGTTTGATATTGATCAGTCAGAGTCAACCCATTTAAGCGAGTTTTAACTATCATTTCTGAGTCATGAAACCCATCTTCTGCAATCATTTTACTATTAATCATCTTTACTCTTACCGAGTAAGTCTTCGATTTAGCACCTTTCATCATAATAGTAAAGCGTTTTCCTGATACATCGGCAAATGTACCATCACTATAACTATAAGGAAAATCCAAGCGATTATCGTCATCCATTCTCACCATGAATTCAGGATCTAGGGTTTTAGACACAAACAAAACCCATTCGGCTGCTGCATATTCTTCCCTTAATTCTGAATATGCAACACTTGCACTGAGTGCCATTAATAGTGGTAATAAGAGTTTTTTCATCTTTTTCACCTAATCATTTTCAATTAATAAAATGCGTATCATTTTTTATTACTACTCATGATACGCATTTGGACTTATAAAGTTATTTACTCGTATTCCATTGAACTTTTACTTCAACTCGACCTGAACCCTTAACAGTAGTTCCCATCCAATCCACACCAGGAGATGCTGCAGATGGACTTGCATAAGGGCTGGCTAAAGTACGGAAACTGTTGACATCATCCATGGGGAAAACCAACTCGAATTGCGTTCTAAAAAAATTACCTTTAGTAATAGGGTCATCCCAAGGAACTTGTGAAAAATATGCTGGATTCACAGTACCACCAGACTCCTTAGGGGTAATATCAATAGCAGGATCCGTCGGGCTACCACAGCCAGAGTCACCTTTAACTTTCTGCATTTGACCTGGTGCTACTTGATAAGTCAAATAGGCCGGAATTGCTACCTCCATAAAGTTACCGTCACTATCAGGAAGGACACTAAAAAAGCGACAATAATTCTTGTTATCAATTCTCACATAACCTGGTGCTCTTCGATTACCTTGGTTCAAGTCATCGCCAACAACTTTCACTGTAATCTTATTAGCAGGCCCTTTATAAGTAGTATCATCACGAGAACTAATAGCCAATTCATATGTGTACTTGGTAGGTGTTGAAGAGGGCAATGTCGCTGATCTTGTTTCATTGTCTTTGGTTATATCTCTTAAGACAATACCATAATCAATTGGTGCTAGATTAATCCTTGTTGTTGATTTAAATGTATAGAAACCAGCACCCATACTTCCATCAGTATCCGATAATTTAAAATAAAGTTGTTCAGCAAAGTCATACAAATTAACCTTTTTATATTTATTCTTGTATTCATCCTCGCCATACTTAACCTCTTTCCCATTTTCATAAGTTTGTGGACTTCTTACCATAAACTCTAGCGCATAACGGGGAATAAATATATAAGCAGGACCCCATTCTTTTAAATCCGCCATAGAATTAACAGACTCGTTACTTGGGTTGATAGCAAACCACTTGCCAGTACTAATATTTGTACCTTGCACTCCAAATCCAACTCTCATGTATTGATTTACATAATATGTTGAACTAGTCGTAGTCGGTAATGGTGCGTTTAATACAGCCTGAAAACGTGGATCGTCCATTCTTGGAACAAAAACATTCATAGGCTGAGCACCTTCATGCTTACCATTAAAAACACGACACAAAATACCAGAATATCGATGTGCGTCTGGATTGATAAAATTTTTAATCAAATCTGGACGCACGACACGACAAGTTTCAGCAGAAGGGTTCAGGATTGTCGGTACTCCATTAGTATCCACAAAAACTTCTGTAGAATGACGATCACCCAATATAGTATATGCACCAACATGCTTCAGGGTTGCTGGCGCCGAAATCCAGCCATATGGTATCGATGAACCATTACCAGTCACAACTTTGGCATTACATGTTTGTACACTAAAATCACTAGTTGACTTAATTGCTGTCTTAGAAGCACAATACTCCATATTAAAGGGAATAGGATTGTCTCCCACTGGTAAGTTATGAAATAATGGATACATACCATCTGAGATTACAAATGACATATTGCTTATATGATGATAACTTTTAGCCTTCGTTCCACTTGCTTTCCCGAATATTGTTTCCCACGGTATATTAATGATGCCATCAGAAACTTTAGACCCACCAGGAAAAGTCGTACCCCCACAAATTTCAGTAGAACACAACTTACCAAGGAATGGCATTGGTGATTTAGTTGGGGAAGTAACCCTAACAGACACAAAGTTCACTCCATTTTCTGGCCTATAATTCTCAACGCGATTGACATTATTCGGAGAGGGAACCATCTCGTCATTTCCTCGGCTAAAAAATCCCAACTGAATCTGTCTTGACGCACCTTTCACAAAACGGCTTGTACCCCTAAAAAAAACATCTTGCCCATTAACCCTGGTTGTATCACTGAACTGAAACCCGTCGTTCATAAAAAAATAAGTTTGATCTGCCATATTATGAAAACTTATGTAGCGTGTACTGGCTACTGGTGTTGTCAAGGGTTGTGAATTCGCCAATTGAATAAGCAATAGAGATAAACCACCGCACAATAATTTTATATTTTTCATACTAGACACCATAATAATTTTAGTTAACAGCCACTGCCAATAGTTTCATAATATTTCTTCGTAACAATGTATTTTTCAAACCCTTTTTTTAACTTATCACTGTGTACACTTTGCCCAGGTAATACATCCCAAACATCATCATGACTATCAGCCTCTTTACCATTACTTCTCATTTCACATGAACCCTTTAATAAAAGTCGGATATATGTATTTCCAGTATTTTTAAAATACTGCTTATCTTCATCAAAAACATACTCCCTTTTCTCTTGCCGGGGTTTAACCACTACATAAGTATTTAAAGCCAAACTATTATTAATAAATTTAATACTTTTATTTTTGTTCGTATCATTTTCAACCGCACCAAATGCTTGTTCACTGATAACAATTCGATAATATCTTTCTTTATTATCATTTGGCCCACGATAATAAAGTTTGAAAAGATCACTTGCACCACCCTCTAATACAATACTCAGTGGTGCATATAGAACTTCCCCATCTACAATTGGTGTTATTTCCTCATCTAAACCTGGTGAATTAACTTTATATACTTTAATTTGGTATAGTTGTGTTTGAAGCCCATCATTACTAAAGGGACGACTGGCAAAATTTTGGTCACTATCAAGCACAAAAACTGTGGATGGCAGACTCAAGGAATGTACGTACCCAGAGACACAAAGCAACAACATGCATAAAAAGTTCTTCATTTCAACTCACACAAAGGAAAAAAATTATTCTATCAAAATAAAACATCATTCGTCCTCAACTTATACCCAATCTGATCAGTGCTTTAAATTTTTTAATCAAGCTTACTTTGCTGAATATACTTACCAGTTTTATTTTGCGCTAATTTAAAGCAAGACACCTCACCTAGCCACAAAATACCTTTGGCATCTTTAAAATCAAGTTTTACCTCACATTGCTTTTCGTCATTTTCTAATAAACTTAATTGTGGATAACGCGTATCAACATCGATAGCAAAAGAACCCTCGTCATCTGTTACCGTTTGTCCGATGTGATTTTTAACAGCCCTATGTGCAACAGCAATACCATTATCATCTACAAGTCGACCAAATACTGTTACCATTTGTTTAATCTCTGGGGTATAAGCCACGACATTCCCTGGGTACAAAGTAACTTTCTTAACCCGATCGGATACAATATTTACTGTATCCTCTGATTTGATGTCATTCAATAATTTCACTGTGTATGTCTGAAATGGTGATAACGGTAAGAAATTGTTACCATTGGTAAGCCTAAATTGCTGGCCATCAACTTCCGCCATCATTGATGCCTTATTATCAAGCTTGGTCTTTACCATCACGCCAGCATTATTAGTCACTCCAGAAGAAACCATTCCCTGATTTGTAATGGCAATAGAACCAGATGCAGACATACTACCCACTAAACGACCATTGCTTGGCCTTCCTAAAGTGGCATAACCTGTCATATATTTATTTTCAAAACCAACACTACCATCTAAACTGACATTATGATTATTATTACCCTCTGCTTGTTTCAACATTGTTGCCATATTGGCTCCAATACTGCGAACAAAGCCATGATCAAATGCTTTACTTGCTGACGTATTTAAGCTCAAATCACCATTATTTGAAGCCAAGCCTACCCTAAAGTTTTTACCTAATGGAATAGACATATTTAAAGATATGTATTTTGTATTATCTTTATAACCTGTATTTTTATTTTCGTTTCTTTGCCAGCCTGCTTGAAAATTTAATGCACCCAATTTGTGAATATAAATAGGTCGACTAAAATTGATCGAACTATACACAGTATTACTTCTACGATCTCTACTCTGATTAAAACCAATATTACCAAAATTAAATTTGCTAAAATACAGATTAAGGTTACCACCATAACCCACAGAATTTACATCACTAAAGGATATATCATCCTTATAATTGCTTTTCTCATTATTAACATAGACGGATAAATACTTATTCAGATTGACTGAATAAGCTCCTAAATAGCGATAGCTACCTTTCCCTGACAAAAGCGTAGACAAAGATAAATTACCATAACGATTCATCGCCACTGAGGTGTTATTTTCGTTAAAGAAATTTCCACCAACCACATATGTCGAGTTAGTAAAACTAAGGTTACCAGTATCTCCTAAAGCAACTGATTTACTTAAAGAAACCCCTGCTAGATATGTATTTTCCTTATGCTCCTGATCTTGCCTAGTATTTTCCTCAATGATTTCTTTTGCAATATTTTTGCTTTCTATACGACGACCTTGCAAATACCCCGCATAGATATCCCAGTTAACCTTATTACCACTACCCAACGCACTGGTCATTTTATTAACACGTTGAGTAGTTGAGCTTCTTTTATCACCATTAATGACAACTTCTACCTCTACATCATATGAGCCCTCAGGAAAACGGCTGGTATCAATCTCATAGCTACCCACACTAAATTGTTGCGTAGATAACAATCTTTTTTCACGATAGACATTAACAACACCTGGCTCTGACAGGAAAACGGTAACCGGCGTCAAAGATTGCTCAACACTACTATTAATTGTTCTTGATTGATTACCGTAACTAACACCATAACCTTTATCTGCACTCACTGCACTCAGTGGACCTAGTGTTTGTAAATTCCAACCATTACCCATACTGGCTGCAAAACGATGGCCATTGACATCGCGCTCAAAAATAACACGGTTAATACTCTGGCTTTGTGAATCGCCCCCTTTACCAACATTGTAAACAGATCCATCAACGGTTAAATTATTCTCTTTATAGCCAAGAACAGCTTGATAGTTAAAATAATTTGATGTATTGCTCTCACCATCACCACGATCGTGATACATGCCCATATTGTAATTGACAACTGCTGATAATTTATCAGATGAAGACGGTGGCAACATTTCATCACCTTTTACCTTCTTCACTTCAAAGGCATTTTCATTTTTAACATCCATCTGCAAAACAAAGCGCTTTACATCAATTGCAATCACGACATCATCATTAATGTGCAATTGACCATTACTATCGAACTTTTTATCGCTCAAACCCTCTAATATTTGTGTGGTTTTTTCATTAAATTTTGGACCATCATCTACCAAATGCACTTCCTGCACACTAATTTGATTATCTTTTAAAACAATCACAGCATCGGCAGCTTTGGTTTGGGTTGAACTTGCATCATCTACATACTTAAGAACAATGGGAACAGATAAACCTTGCTCCAATACTAATCGCATAGCATCTGGCAACTCATATTTCTCTAAATAGTTATCTTGGCCCATTGCCACTGAGGAGATAAAAGTTAAAGATATAGCACTATAAAGCCTAGTGTAACGAAAAGGTTTGGTTAAGTTCTTCATCTGGACATTTATTCTCAATTTAGCTTGTAAGTTATAATCTTTGAATGTAGATTTCCAAAGATATTCCCGTTATCCCACAATATGCATATTAGTTAATGTAATTTACAAATTATTATTTAAAGTTATTTATAAAACTTATTGATATCTATCATAATATTTTAAATTATTATCAATTTAAATTTATACAGCATCAATATATAAATTTAAATTTCAATAAAAATCACCGCTGATTATATCATCAACATATATTAAATCAATAAATAAAATGCTATTCGCATTTATGACACACAATAATTTTCCATTTCATTTTTTTATTGCATTTGGGTAAATTATCCCTATAATCTGCACTTGTGACGAAACAAGTGGTCTTGGGAAAGTTCTAATTCACATATAGAATATTTGTCACATAACCAAACTTTAATTAAAACTGTAAGTAATTACTAATTATTTTCGGAAATGGATATAAAATGAAAAAAATACTTTTAGCGGCCATTGCTGCCACTGCATTCTCATCTGCTTTTGCTGCGCCAACTACTGGTAGCGGTAACTTGATCTTAAATGCCTCTGCAACTAAAAAAGCTGAACCTGTTTTAGAAATTACTGCAGCTGATCGTAACGTTGAGTTTTTGTATATTTGGTCAAAAGGTCAGTTTGAAACACGTACAAAACCATTCACTGTTTCTCTAAAAAATGGTCCTCTTCAAGCAGACTTGAAAAATCAAAAATTCGTTTTGTCTGCTTCAGTAGAACGCAACACTTTGATTAACCGTGCTGACCAATCTACTATGGACGTTGAAGTAAATATTGGCACTGCCAAATTGAGCAAAACACCAGTAAAAATCGTTGATGGTGACGCAGGCACTAGCTTGTTGAAAACAGAATTTGTTGCCGGTTCTAAAGGTACTAAACGTACTGAAGCTGACGGTGAATTGACTCTATCATTGGTTAACGCTAAAGACGCTAATGGCGCTGCCATTCCTGATGTTTCAGCAATGGAAGCAGGCGTTTGGACTGGTGACATTGACTTGAAATTTACTACCTCTTGGGGCGTTTAATCATTCCATCTGGCTATATTCTGATGTAATATAACAAAGTCCAACCTATGTTGGACTTTCTTTTATTTATTTTTGTATGATGAGGGGTCACTCATGAAGAAAAAACTACTAACATTTTTTACATTATGCTTCACCTATAGCGTATCCCAAGCCATCAATGTTGGACCTATCACTACCATAATGACTAGTGATAAAGACCTAATAGCACGAGAAGTAGGTAATAATACTGAATCATCTCGCCTAGTCGCTTTGCGTATTCAACGCATTACTAGCCCACTGTCTTCTGGTGAAGAAATACCTTTTGATCAACCCGATGAAGTTTTATCTTCACCTGCAAATATCATCCTACCCGCTCAAGGCAATGATATTTTTAAAATCCGCTACAATGGGCCTGCCGATGATAAAGAACGCTATTATCGCCTAACATGGGCCGATTTACCTATTATGGACAAGCCTGCTATTTCAGAAGATCAAAAAACGGCTATCGTAAACACACGAATTTCAATTAGCACGATTTTGGTTGTTTCCCCACGCCAATCAACATTTACCTATGAATTTAAAGATGGCACGATTTACAATACTGGTAATACTGCATTTCGTGTAACTGGATCTGCAAGTTGTGGAGCCTCCAAGGATTGTAGTCTGGATTTTTACCTACTTCCAGGTAAAGAACGCCTCGTAGAATATGCTAATCACAAAAAATCAGTCATTGGCATTTGGAATGGTGATAAATTTATACCCGTACAAAATCAGCTAACTACCAAATAATTATTGGTAAAGAATTCTCTATTTCCGCTTTAAAATAAAAAGATTGGCTCTATCCAATCTTTTTATTTTTTTAATACAATACAAAATATCATCATTTTAATCCAGTAGACTCCCAGTCTGAAATGAGAAAATAATAGTCGAAGCCATCGCTTTAAAATAGATTTTGATGAAAATTAATCAATAAGTAAGGTGCTCTTTTTAATCATTTCATTCTATGTTAGCGATCTATGGTCTTATAAGCACTTAATTTGTGCACTAACGGGAAATACATAGCCAACAAAATAAATTTTCACTATTTAACATAAGCCATACAAATAAATGATAAATATTATATCTTTATATTTATCAATTGCATAATGACAATAAAATTACAAATGATTTTTTTATTTATTGATTTATATTTCATATAAGTAAACCATTAACATATAATATTTCATTAAGGAATCAAGGGCTCTGTCTTCTGTCTATTTTTATACGAAGCACTTAATTTGTATAAGAATAATACACATCAGGAGATCTATCATGAAAACCCATGATTTAGTTAATATCCTAATATTATCTTCATTATCTTTTCCTTTATTGGCCGAGGAGCATTTAGAAAGCAATATTTCGTTCCAAGTCACTGTTATTAAAAATAGCTTAAAGGAATCAGATACCTCATCATATACATCAGATACTCCTAATCGAACATTTATTCCTATTTCTTCTCAAGGTAGCAATAAAAGCCAAGCCCTGCTTATCAATAACCCGTCGCACCTACCAAAAGATGAAAATATTCAATATCAACTCAATATTAATCCAGTAAAATTTAAGAAAGACTCTCATTATCAACTTGAATTATCTGCAAATAAAACCTCTTTTAATAACGTAAAAGAATTACTAAAACCCATAATATTAACTGTTAATAACCCAAGCTATAAGGGTCAAATAATCAGTCCAAACAACTTGCCAAATGGATATTATGTCAGTGATATGGAATTAATCGTTAAACATCATTGGTAAATCAGTGCTTGAGAACAATAACCCCATAAAAATGGATGACCAAGACAGGTCATCCATTTTTGATCGTGCAAATATCAAATAAAAGCTTTATTTTGCCCCATTATTTTTAAAAATTTAAAATGCGATTTGACCGCAGAATAAAAACTATAATTAGCATGGTAAGGCATGCCATATTTTTGGCAGGTTTCCTGTACTATTTTCGATAAGGGATAATAGTGGATATGGCTGATTTTATGGAATAAATGGTGCTCGACTTGTTGATTAAGCCCACCCGTATAAAACCGAACAAAACGATTCTCCATGGCAAAGTTAGCAGTTGTGGACAGTTGATGTGCTGTCCAATCCATCGGCAATATATTGTTTTCATTTTCAATCGGGAAGCTGGTTATGTCAACGGTATGTGCCAATTGAAAAACCAATGCCAATACAAAACCAAAAAACAAGTGGATACCAATAAAAAACAGAATAACCATACTTGGAGAATGAAACATCATCGGAATGATTAAAGTATAGGCAAAATAAAAGACTTTTGTACCGATGAAATAGGGCAATTCCCACCATTTTCGTTTTTGTAAAGGAACATCACTAATGCGGTTAGTGATGATTTTTTGAAAGTCACTGTAAAATGCCATAAACAAGGTCAATAGTGCATATAAAAATGGTGCATAAAGGTGCTGAAATCGGTGCCAAGGTTGCCATTTTTGTGCAGGTGAAAACCGCATTAAGCTGCCCAAATCAATATCGTCATCTTTGCCATCAATATTGGTATAAGTGTGGTGTAAAGCATTGTGTTTTTGCTTCCAAAGGCTTTGACTGCTGCCCAATAAATCCATTGAAGCACCTGCACACCAATTTAACCATTTCTTATTGGAAAATGAACCGTGTGCGCCATCGTGCATAACATTGAACGCCACCATAATCATGCTATTGGCAAACAAAAATGCCAGTAACACAGCACTTAGCCAAGTGTTGGCATAGAACACCAAGGCAATATAGCTGCCAATATACAGCGCATAAGATACGATCGCTTTGGTATACAAAGTGGCGTTGCCGACTTTGTCGATTTTCTTTTGGGCAAAATAATCATTTACCCGTGATTGCAATTCTCGGGAAAATTCAGTCTTTTTGGGAAAAGATAAGCGCTTGGGTTCTTGTGTAATCATCGTGTCTATCTGTTTTTTGAATGTTTATAGCGTAGCATCTACCGTACTGCTTGTATATTGATATTGTCATCATTTCATTTTTATCTTTTTTTGATGTTGCATCATTGTGTTACAACAGCAAGAAACAAAATAAACATTAACATTTACCACTTTAATTTCCACTAAAATTAATAAAAAAGTTCTAATAATCAAACCTAAAGAGAGTAATGCACTAGAATAATCGTTCTATTTGAAATTTTTATTTTATTTGAATTTTATTTTTCTAGCCTTGGCTATTCACTGGGCATTAAGCTATACTATGTTTTCAAATTTATTGACTATTTTTTAATCAACTTTTTAGAAGCATGATTTCACAGGTTATTTACATCATATCCCTTTTTTCATCCACATATTCTGTGGATAGTTCAAAAAATGACATATCGTTTAAAATATTCCTTTTGTTTCATTAAAGCAAAGTGATACTGGGATTAAAAAAGACATTTCGACTGTGGATAAAATAATCAACCACAATAAGCCAATAACATACTAATCAATCATGACATAACGGGACAATAATCATGCATTATGACAAGCTTAATAAAATTGTGGCGATTCTGGATAAAATTGTATTGGGTAAGCAAACTCAAATCCGTTTAAGCCTAGCTTGTATTTTGGCACAAGGCCATTTGTTACTAGAAGATTTACCGGGTATGGGAAAAACCACACTGGCCCACGCTTTGGCAGTGGTCATGGGACTTGGTTATCAACGTATTCAATTTACTGCGGACTTGCTACCTGCTGATATTTTGGGAGCAGAAATTTTCAACCCAGAAACCCAAGCCTTTACCCTACATCAAGGGCCTATTTTTACTGAGGTTTTGCTGGCAGATGAAATCAACCGAACCACACCCAAAAGCCAAAGTGCACTTTTAGAAGCCATGGCTGAACGCCAAGTATCAATTGGTCGAAAAAGTTATGCCTTGCCTGAACATTTTTTTGTGATAGCCACCCAAAACCCCAATACCACAGGAAGTGGTACGTATTCTTTACCGGATTCGCAAATGGACCGTTTTTTAATGAATTTATCTTTGGGCTATCCATCTTTTGAAACCGAAATGCGTTTACTCAAAGGAGAGAATATCTCCCGCAAAGTCCGTTTGCTAAAACCCATATTAACCCATACTGAACTGAGTGAAATCCAAGCCCATATTCAAACCATTGCCGTTGCAGACAGTGTTATTCAATATATTTTACGTGTGGTCGAAGCCACTCGAACCGATAGCCAATTTAGTATTGGTATTTCACCACGGGGCAGTATGGCAATGCAAAGCGCAGCCCGTGCTTATGCTTTTTTACAAGGGCGAAACTATGTCACCATCGATGATGTGAAAGCCATTATCCCATCTGTTTGCGGTCATCGTTTGCGTGATGGTCGCAATGTCACTCATCAATCTGCTGAACATTTAACACAGTGGTTGCTGAGCCATGTTCCTGCCATTGGAGCATAAACATGTACCAATGGGTATCAGATTGGCAAGAAAAATTACGTCACAGTATTGAGCCACAAACCAGTTTAACTTTGCAACTCAAGCAAGTTTATGTTTTGCCAACACGCTTTGGTTGTGTCTTTTTATTGTTTTGTTTGGCCACTCTATTGCTGGCGATTAACTATGCCAATTCGTTGGTGTATATCATTGTTTTTTGGTTGGCATCGATGTTTTGTGTAGCGATTTTTAAAACATGGCACAATTTGGTGGGCATTCATTTACAAGGCAATGCCCCCGCTCCTATCTTTGTTGATGACGAAGCCAGTTTTCCCATTGTATTGGAAAGCTATAAACGATCTTATCATGCGATTGCTGTGTCTTTGGATACGCAGACCATTTACCTTGATTGTCCCAAAAAAAGCAATATTCAAGGTCATTTATTTGCTTATGCTGATGAACGGGGTATTTTGTCATTGCCGCGTTTTAAAATCAGCACCACTTATCCTTTGGGCTTAATTCAAGCATGGTCTTATATTGACCTAGACCAGCACATTATTTGCTACCCAAAACCCTTAGAGTGTCCCTTTCCAATCGGTACGCAAGTGGCATCGGAAGACACTGACAACAGTGACCACAGCACCAATCAAGCTGGGGTGGATATTTATGAAGGCTTGAAAAGCTACCAAGTGGGTGACAATATTAGTCGAATTCATTGGCCTGCTTTTGCCAAAGGACAAGGTTTGTATATTAAACAGTTTAACCAAGCAGCCAGTGCCGATTTTTGGATTGATTATTTTGACTTTTCGGGTCATTTGGAAGATCGTTTATCCAAAATGTGCTATTGGGTTTTGCAATTACACGATGCCCAAAAACCCTTTGGTATTCGTTTAGGTACTTTAGAAATTGAACCAAATCACTCTGCCAGTCATTTAAATGAATGCTTAAAAGCCTTGGCACTATTTGAAGGACAACGATGAAAATCAATGCCCAACAAACCTTATTGCCACGCAATAGCATCATCTGGCTCTTGTCGAGTTATGCACTGATTATTGCTGCCCATTTATATGCTTATTTGTCTTGGTGGATTTTACCCATTGCTGCGGTTTCTTTTATTTGGCGCCTGCAAATTCACCGCATGAAGATGCCATTTCCACCAGTTTATATCAAAGCAGCACTGATTGCCTTAATGGTGGGAATGTTGTACTGGACCCAAGGTAATTTTATTAACACAGCCGGTTTCGCAACCTTTTTTATGTGTTTATACACATTAAAATTTATTGAATCACAATATTTGCGTGATGGCCAAGTATTGGTTTTGATTGCCTATTTCGCCTTGTGTTTGTTGTTTTTGTTTGAAACCGATGTTTGGGCTTTTGCCTATGGTTTACTGGTGTTTTTGGTCACCACTTGTGCATTAATTGGTTTACAACCATTGCAACACGGCCACCGTGCCAGCAGACAAATTATTATAACCAGTGCTCAATTGACTTTCTGGGCATTGCCGCTCATGGTTTTGCTCTTTATTGGCTTCCCTCGTTTACCTGCTTTCTTGAGTTTACCCCAACCACAACATGCTCAAACCATTAACCAAGTTGGTTTAAATGACCGCATGTCACCCGGTAGCATTAGTGATTTGATGCAAAATGATGAGCTGGCTTTTTGGGCTGAATTTAACCAACGCCTCCCCAAACAACATGATTTGTATTGGCGAGCCATGACCTTAGATACCTTTGATGGCAAGACATGGTCACAAGGGATGCGTTATCAACAAGAAGCACCTGATTACATCGTCACCAATCGAAACGATGTACAAGAATACAATATCATATATGAACCCACTCAAAATCGTTACATGGTTGGATTGGATATTTCAGAAAATATTGTGAACAGTGACACTCAGCGTTTTGCCTTATTAAATGATTATAGTTTACAAGCTCGCCGTGAGATTGATCAAAAGATGCGCTATGATTTGCGCCACATTCCCAATGTGGTCAAAGAAGTGGACTTGGATCAAGATCCCAATAAAATGCATTATTACACGCGATTGCCAAGAAGCGGCAACCCCAAAACCCGCGCTTGGGTGGGACAATATCCGACAGCTGCTCAAGACCCTGAAGGTTTTGTCAAAACCATTATGGCGCATTTTAACCAAAACCAATTTAGTTACACCTTGAAACCACCATTATTAGAGGGGGATACGGTAGATGGTTTTATGTTCAATAGCAAACAAGGTTTTTGTGAGCACTATGCTAGCACCATGACATTTATGTTGCGCTCTGCCAATATTCCCAGCCGGGTTGTCACGGGTTACCAAGGTGGTAAAGTAGACATCAAAAATAAGCAAATCCAAGTACGCAGTTTGGATGCCCATGCTTGGGTGGAATATTGGGTTGCCCAAAAAGGTTGGATACGTGTTGACCCCACTTCTGCCGTTGCTCCAGATCGGGTGAATAACGGTATTGATGGTTTATTTGATAATGACACAACGAATCAACTGGGTGGCGAAAAGCATTTTTATTCTCCCGTTTTGACGCAGTTTGCTCAATGGAAAACCCAATTAAATTATGAGTGGGACAAGCGGGTTTTAGGCTACCAAAGTGACAATCAACAAGGTTTATTTCAACAATGGTTTGGCTCATCAGGACAGTGGCGCATCAAATCATTGCAATACACGATTATCACCGCATCAATTTTGCTGGCCATTGCCCTGTTATTTTTTACCAAACCTTGGCAAACACGTCGTTTCTCTGTTGCCACCAGTTTTAGCAATGTCTTGCAATTACTGGAAAACCATTGCGATGGCTTTGTCCTCCAAACTGGTTTAACCCCGAAAGAAGCGTGTTTACATGCCCAAGCATTTTTGTCTGCCAGTGAGTATGAGGTCTTGCTAACCTATGCCAACGCTGTTGAAGTGTGGTTATACCAAAGTAATGGACAAAGTCGCCAACAACAACGAACCATTAAAAAGCATTACCGCCAAGTTCTGCGCACACTGTCATGAGGTCAGTATCCTGAAGTAAATCATGTTTTTGCCAGCCTTGCTCGGTTAATAATAAATAACCTGTTAAATGCAAGGCTTGCAAAAATGCCCAATCGTGAGATACCACCACCAAACTGCCCATATACGATGTTAAGAGCGTTTCCAATGCAGTTAATGATGGCAAATCCAAATGATTATTGGGCTCATCCAATAGCAATAATTGTACTGGCTCTTGCCCATACAATACCAGCGCCAACGCAGCCTTGAGTTTTTCCCCTCCACTTAATAACGCAATGGGTTGCTGAATTTTTTGTTCATCCAAGCCCATTTGTGCCAATTGCATCCGCAAAATAGGCTCTTGTTCTTGACTGGCTACATTCATGATTTGTGCCAATAAACTGTTATCAGGTTCTAATTGAGCCAAGTTTTGATCAATATAAGCCATGGGGACATGGCATGTGACTGTACCCGATACGGACTGCAACTGCCCTGCTAACACTTGCAATAGGGTTGATTTACCCATGCCATTATTGGCAATAATCGCCAATCGCTCTCCTGCCATAATGTGCCAATTGACCTGCCTTGCTTGCTCTGGTACATAGGGCAAATACACATTATCTAAAGCCGCCACTTGTTGGCTTTGGTGTTGATGGTTTGCTTTCTGATGTAAGACGATGGCTTGCGTCATCGCCACCGCATCTGAAGCAACTTGTATTTTGTCTTTTGCGGTTTCTTTTAATTGTTGTTGGGCTTTATTAAGCTTTCCCGTACTCAATTCACTGCGGTTTTTTTGTCTATCCAACAAAATCTTCGCTTGATTGGTATCTTTTCGTCCTTTATTGGCTTGGGCTTGACGTTTGTTATTTTGCTCCACCTTGTCTTGCATGGCTTGCAAATTCTTTTTTTGGGTTAATTTCACTTGGGCCAAATGGGTTTGCGCTGCAGCCAAGGCCAGATTTTTTTGCGTTTCGTAAAAAGCATAATTACCACCAAACCGCTCTAATCCTTGTTCTGATAGCTCAACAATGGTCGTCATCTTTGTCAATAAAAAACGATCATGACTAATCAGAATAATTTGCCCTGCGTATTGTTGCATCGCATTTAACAATAATTGCTTGTGTGCCATATCCAAATGATTACTGGGTTCATCCAAAATCAACACATCTGCACAACTCAGAAATGCACTGGCCAAGCGAATACGCATAATCATGCCACCACTTAAATCATGCAGCATACTCTGTAAATTGACATCATCTAAATGCCAATCACGCAAAGCTTGTAGACTATCTTGTTCGATTGTCCATTTGTCACCAACCACATCGAAATCATTTTCTTCATAATCGCCTGACTCAATACGCGATAATGCCGCCAATACTGGTGATATACCCAAGGCATCTGCCACGGTTTCATCTGCTTTGCCATGACTGTCTTGCGCCATATAATAAACCGATGGAGCAATGCATTGCCCGGTCGTGGGTAACAATAAACCAGCCATAATTTTGGCTAAAATACTTTTACCCACACCATTTCGCCCAACAATCGCTGTTAATGAATCGGAAAATGTTGCTTGTAACGCTGTCCATAGCGGTTTGCCCGTTGGCAAAACATAACTGATATTTTTAAGTTGCAAGTAATTAGACACAATGCCCCCTTTGATGAATGAATTTAAAAATAACCATTGCCATCAAAGTGTTTTTTACATGTGTATTATCTGCCTATTAAAAATCATTGAAGAATGTGCTCATTTTAAGAACAGCATATTGTATTTGTCAAATACACCCAGTAGTGTAATTAATTTAAAGCCATAAAACCCAGCAAGAAAAATATTTTTACAACTGACAAATCAATGATTTAATCAATATCATTAGGTCATTATTTTATTGTCGGGATTTAGCACACACTGTTTTGAATCATTTGGATACTCAAGTATTCTCCTGAGTGCATGACAGTCAATATGGTTTTTACCGATAATCATGCCCTGTCATTTGCCTATCCATATGATTCAACCAATATGCCATCTTAAAAATTTTGAATATTTTTTAGACTGTTTGGTTTAAGCTTTGCAAAAATTAACATACATACATGATTGTATTTTGTAAAAACAAGTATTATACTGATTATCAATTGTTCAAGGACAATTGTAGTAATCGGGTCACCATTGATTAGAACACCCTCCCAACCCGTGTTTTGATTAAGACTCGATACAATAACCAATACAACACCCATTGTATTGTTTATTCCTCTAAGTTGATTAGTTTCCCTAATCCCTTTTTAGTAGGCTTTCTTTATCCCGAGAAAGCCTCTTTTTTTTTACCACTAGCTTATCTTGTGCGCAGCCATCCTGTAATACTGTAACGAGGTCTCTTGGTGCACAAGACTTCATGTGGAATGGTTTTGCTATCAAATATAATCATTCGACCTGCTTTGGGTTCTACCAATCGTGTTGTTTCACCTGTCTCACTTGGCAAATACAACGCCAATTGTCCACCATCTTGACTGTGCCAATCATCTTCATTTAAATACAGTACAATGGATAAAGTGCGACGACTATCATGGTGAAAAACATCCAAATGACGCTGATAAAAACTGCCTGTTGGATAACAAGCATAATGGAACTCACCGTCCTGAATGCCCAAATAACAAGTTCGATTGATGTAATCAATAAATTGGGTAATCTGACTAAAATAGGATTGTTCAATGGCATCTGTGGTATCCGCATCTAACCACAAGATAAAATCACCACGAATATTTGCAGCAATTTGCTTATCACCATCTTGGCCAATTGCTGCTTTTTGAAAACTATCTAATTGTTGTTTTCGCTTGAGGTTATCCCGCAAAGCGTGGATTTGTTCTGGTTCGAAAAAATGGTCAACAACCGCAAAATTTTGCGCGGTCAAAGCCTCAATGATATCTTCGTAAAAAGGGTTTAAATCGTAGGCGCCCATTATTGTCCCCGTCAAAGAAATAAATTAAATACAATTTTGAGGTCTATGAACAATCTTTTTTGCTGCGGTTAACCATTTTTTTCACTGGCCTTTATTTTTTACAACAAGTGCATGTTACTGCTTATTTTTTGATAGACAAAAACCAATAAAAAAAGCGAAAATAAGGTATTTTATATGCCTTTCGCCTACCCTAAATCAACAACACCCAATCAATCATCTTTCTCGCCATTCAACTCGTGCTGTTCCAGCATTGAATTATTCAGTCAAAATCAATTTAATTTTCAATAATCCATTTTAATCAATTATTTAACTCTCTAAACTTTTAATTTTGTTCAAGGTCTGACATATCTTGGGGCACAAACAAGGTAAAGCGCGTTACAATGCCTATAGAAAATCAATAAATCATGAGAGAGATATACTATGAAACTTTATATGTTTTATGTCGGGGGCAATGCGGGACGATCGAATATTGAAGTACACGATATTCAATTTTGCCCAGCTGTTCAGGTAGAAGATGCCTATCCATCATTACGTGAAGCTTGGTTTGGTGATAAGGATAAACTGCACCTAGATGGCTATCGTACCATTACTTGGGCAGATGGATTCGATGTGACACTCAGTCAAGAGATTCAAGACAACCAAGGTTACTCTTTGTTTTTTGTCAATGCTGGTGGCTACACGCCAGACAACTTAGCAGAACAACATGCTTTTGAATTATTTGTTGCCAAAGATGCCAATGAAGCAAAAGACAAAGCCATGCAACAACTATTGGTTGGCCTGCAAGAACAACACAAAGACAATTTAAAAGATGTCGACAATTGTTTGGCGTTAGAACAGCTTGGTAGTTGGCACGTTAAACTCACGCCCAATGCCGCAGGCAAAAAAGACAGTATTGCCTGGCAAGGCTATCGACCCATTGGTATCTAAAAAATGGGATTGGATTGACTGTGGTATGCCATAACTAGCCTACCATGGTCAATTATTTTGGTCACTTATGTTTTAATCTTTTTGGCGCTTTTCTTAAATCCAACCAAAGAAAACGGTGTAAAAACAAATGGAGGCTCAATCACCCTCACTTGTTTTTCTGTATGTGTCACCACAATATAACTAGACATCAAGCCAATGACCACACTACCCAACACATCAAAAACATCATGTTGGGCAAAATAAAGTCGGCAAAATGCAATACTAGCAGGCAAAAAACCCCACAAAACAAGCCATAAATGCACTTTTATGTAATAAGCCAAAGGACTGGCTGCCGCAATGGATTCTGCTGTGTGACCAGATGGAAATGAATGAAACTGCCGATCGGAACTGAAGGGCTGTGAAGCGATATCCCCAGCATAGGGCCTAGGCTCTCCCACTGCATATTTCAAGCCTTTTACCAATAATAAAGTAAACAACAATTGCACCACAAAAAAATTACGTAAAAATATGCGGTGCGGTATGCTTTTACTTTTGACCATAACCCCTAAAATCAATAAGTATACGGCGTAATATAAACCATTGGCGTAATCATCAAAATCATCCAATTGCTTATAAACCTGCCCATCAAGCCAAGGGTATATTGGGAGAAAAGGATTGCTAGCTGTGCTGTAAAAATCAACACCCCCCATGACCAATAATACCAACATCATGGGCAATAAAAAATAAAACTGCTGATGTAAGAACAAAGACAAGGAAAATGGCTGATATGGTTGTTGGGGTGACTTTAACATGAACTTCAATTAATGATTCTAAATAGCGCTTAGCATACCCTTAAATGACCACCTTACCATTATTTTTTCACTTCATAACGCATCTATTTTGTTTTTAAACCATTCATTAGCATCTGCCAAGCTGCAATGGCTTCCATTAAACGCTTTGCAGGCTGTTCATCTTGGGCAATCCAAAAAGCCGATTCGGTTAAACTACCATTGAGCAATACTGCCAATGCACAAGTATCACAAGCCAATATGCTACCATCTGCTATGCCACAAGCCAATAAATGACTCACCGAATCGACGCATTGCATCTGAATTCGTTGAAGCTCACCACCCAAAACAGCCTTGGCATCTTTTAATAAAATTTGTTGGATATCAGCTTGCAAAGCCATTTGTAAATAGGCCACGCCACGCTCATATATTCCTTGCCAAGCATTATCAGCTCGATCAGAAATCGTTAGCAACTTAGCATCAATTTGATTATCCAATTGCCTAACAACTGCCGCAAACAAGCCTTTTTTGCTGCCAAAGTGATGGTATAAAGCCCCACGAGTCAAACCTACACTGGCGGTAAATTCATCCATTGATGTCGCGGCATACCCTTGGTTGGTAAAAGCATCTTTAGCAGATTGTAATAGCTTTAATTGGGTATCTTCTGCCATTTTGCTGCGTCTATTGGCTGGTAAGTGATTTTTTTCTATCATGGCTGTCGCACTGAGATTATTCAAGTGCATGATAATTGACATACGTTTCGTATGCAAATACAATCCATGTCAAAATAACATACGTATCGTATGTTAAATTAATCATGAGATTTAATATGGCATCCTATACTGCATTATTTCAAGCACCAGGTAGTAAAGCATTTGTTTTAGCCGGTCTTTTAGCAAGATTACCCATTTCCATGACGGCTATCGGCATCATCACCATGCTTTCACAATTGGAATACAGTTATACGCTATCTGGTGGTGTGGCTGCTACTTTTACTTTGTGCAGTGCCATCATCGCTCCTCGTATTTCACGTTTGGTCGATCGCCATGGGCAAAGTAAAATCCTCCCGATCGCAGCAGGTATCGCACTAATCAGTATTTTGACTTTATTGGCGACTGCCCATTGGCAAGGACCAACATGGTTATTGTTTTTGTTTGCTGTATTAGGCGGTTTTATGCCCAGCATTCCTGCCATGATTCGTGCTCGTTGGACAGAAATTTATCGTGGACAAAGCCAATTGCAAACAGCATATGCGCTAGAAAGCGTTTTAGATGAACTGTGTTTTATTGTGGGTCCACCCATTTCTGTTGGTTTGTGCGTGGTCTTTTTCCCGCAAGCAGGACCACTGTTGGCCATGGTTTTTCTCGCAATTGGCATACTGGCTTTGGTCGCACAAAAAAGCACTGAGCCACCCATCAAAATACGCATTCAACAACATTCGTCCATTCTGCGCTTACCCATCCTAAAATATTTGGCTTTACTCATGGTTGGTTTAGGCATGATTGTGGGCACGATTGATGTTGCCAGTGTTGCCTTTGCCAAAATCCAAAATACACCAGCATCCGCCAGTATGGTCTTATCGGTGTATGCCATTAGTTCATGTTTAGCCGGCTTGGGATTTGGTGCATTGAATTTTCAATGGCCATTAACGAAACTATTGGCCTTTGCCGCATTGGCAACTGCTTTATCCAGCATTCCATTGGTTTGGGCATGGAATATTGTTTCTTTGTCAGGCATTGTCTTTGTGGCTGGTTTTTTCTTTTCACCCACCATGATTATTGCCATGAGTTTAATTGAGGAAAATGTGCCCAGTGACCAATTAACCGAAGGTTTAACTTGGTTACTATCTGGACTGGGTATTGGCGTTGCATTGGGTGCTGCTATTGCTGGTTGGGTCATTGATGTATTTAACATCAATACAGGTTTTGCCGTGGCTGTTTTGGCTGGTTTTTGGGTGTTAGCCATGGCATCACTCGTTAATCGTTTATCCATGACAAATCATAAGCTAAACCCCTAAATCCAGATGATAAGCCACCTTGACTGCTTATTGACCAGTAGAATGAATGGTACGAAAAGTAAGATTAATCCGCGGCTCACAAACTGTCACCGTTGTGGGCAATTTGTGCTGCCAAAATTGTTGTGTGCAACCTTGCATTAATAAAAGCTGACCATGTTGTAATATTATTTCTCGTTGCAACATGGTCTGTCGATGCCGAAAACAAAACCGTC
>JASLDB010000087.1 GCA_030151665.1 Neisseriaceae bacterium | reverse complement strand
GCATGTCGATCGATTATCTATCTCAAAATCAAGCGCATTGGGATGCACAAGCACAAGCAGAAAATGCATGGTCTACCCCCGTTAGCGATACGGATATTGCCCATGCCAAACAAGGGCATTGGCAAGTGCATTTAACCCCAAACCCTGTTAAACCTGATTGGCTTGGCGATGTTCAAGGCAAACGAATTTTGTGTTTGGCATCTGCTGGTGGTCAACAAGCCCCTATTTTGGCAGCAGCAGGCGCTAGAGTGGTGGTGTTTGATTTATCGGTGGGGCAGTTGGGCAAAGATGCTGCTTTGGCACAGCAACACCATTTGGATTTAACCACCATACAAGGTGACATGACAGACTTATCAGCCTTAGAAAATGCATCCTTTGACATGGTTTTTCACCCCATTTCTAACCTGTATGTGCCTGATGTTCGACCCGTTTGGCAAGAGTGTTATCGGGTATTAAAGTCACATGGCCGTTTAATGGCGAGTTTTTATAATCCTGTGGTTTTTGTGGACAATCGAGATGCCAAACTTCGGGCAGAAGGTTTATTAAAACCGACTTATCAAATTCCCTATGCCGATTCTCGCGATTTACCACAAGCTGCTTTGCAGCAAAAAATTAGCCAAGGTGAAGCATTGGTGTTTGGCCATTCTTTGAGTGATTTATTGGCTGGGCAAATGGCAGCAGGTTTTTGGTTAAAAGATTTTGTAGAAGACTTTGCTCCACAGCAGCGTTTTTTGATGGATGCTTATATTCCAACATTTTTGGCGACATTGGCAATCAAGCCATAAAAAAAGCGACCACAAGGTCGCTTTTTAATATCCCATTATTCTTAACCCATCGCCACCATTAATGCACCAATGGCAATCAATGCCACTCCACCTGCTGCGACCAATGAGACCGATTCACCAAAAATGATGGCTGCTAAAATCACGGCGAACACCACGCTGAGTTTGTCGATGGGGGCCACTTGGGACACATTGCCGTTTTGGATGGCCAAAAAATAAAACAACCAAGACAGGGCACCTGCAACACCGCTTAAGGCAATAAAGGCGAGGGCTTTTTTGTTGGCGAGAATGTCGCCAATGAGATTGGTTTTGCCTTGCACCACAACAACACCCACTAAAAATAAGGCCATGATGACTGCACGAACCGCTGTTGCGGTGTTGGCGTCTAGGTTTTGTAAACCGATTTTGCCGAAAATAGCCACCAGTGCTGCAGTGATGGCTGATAACAATGCGTAAACAAGCCACATACTCATGGTAATGAATCCTATTATCAATTGAATGGTGTTATCATAGTCCAATTTTGCGAGTCTGACCATGTGTAAACCCAATGGTGATGAGATTGTGGCATATTAATATGTGTGTTGACCCATATGGATATGGGATGATGATTTAATCATCTCGTGCCCCAGAATAAAGACATTAAACGATTGTGATGGATGGTGTTTGACTTGTTTTGTGGATGATTTGCCCAATATAAAACCCTTATCTGCTTGATTCAATAAAGGCGTGAGCAAAATGCATTTAAATGAATACATATTAACTGCCAATCGATTTATCAATGCCATGGTGGTGACCAATCATCAATTTAAGCAACACGAAGCGGATGAAGACGGAGTAACAGTTTTTTATCGTCAAGATGTTTACCAATTTGCAGACAATAAACAACTGGTTTGTGACAGAGAAGTGGATGATGTGGACGATGATTTGCCACAAACCGTTTGCAAAGAATGTTGGATTACATATGTGTTAACCGATGCCGCGGGTCAGGTATTGGGTAAGAAAAGCTTCACCAGTTTTTGCCAAGAAAGCTTTTGGTTAAAGCGTCAATACCACCAACTGGACATTGAGCCTGCATAAATAAAAAAAGCACGGTTAACGTGCTTTTTTGTTGGCGTGCTGTATTAGTCGCGATACACAGATAAAGCGCCTGAGCTTTGTGCCACAGGCATGATTTCAATGCGATTAATGTTGACGTGTTTGGGCTGTTGGTAAATCCACAATAAGGTATTAGCAATGTCTTCAGGCTCAATAGCGGCGACATTTTCATACAATTTGGCTGCTTTTTCATCGTCGCCTTTAAAACGGACATTGGAAAACTCAGTGCCACCACAAAGGCCAGGTTCAATATTGCTTACGCGTACATTTGTGCCAGCCAAATCTGCTCGCAAGTTTAAGCTAAATTGCTTCACAAAGGCTTTGCTGGCGCCATAGACATTGCCACCTGGGTAGGGATAAGTGCCAGCAATGGAGCCCAAATTCATAATGTGGCCTGATTGCCTTTTAACCATTTGTGGTAATACTTGGCGGGTTAAATAGGTCAATCCCAAGATATTGGTGTGAATCATGGTTTCCCAATCTTCATAGTTCACCGTGTGGGCAGGTTCTAAGCCTAAGGCCAAACCTGCATTGTTAATCAACACATCAATTTGAGCGAAGTCACCTGATAACGAAGCCAATGCAGTGTTAATTGATTGTTTGTCAGTCACATCCATTGTCAATGGTAAAAAAGCATCACCCAATTCGTTTGCTAAATCGGCTAATTTATCGGCTCGTCTGGCTGCACCAATAACCTTGTAACCTGCTTTAACAAATGCTCGGCATGTTGCTGCACCAAAACCAGCAGATGCACCTGTAATCAAAATGGCCATTCTTTATTTCCTTTCCCTTGTTGTTTAACATTATGTGTCAACTTATCGTACGCTGCTTTGGCTGTGCTGTGAAGATACATCTTCTTGGATTCGGGCATTCAAAAAATCAATAAATGTGCGCACTTTGGCACTTAAGTATTCCCGGTTAATATAAGCGGCGTAAATGGTTACGGTTGGAATTGACCAAGCAGGCAAAACTTGTTGTAGGCGACCATTTTGCAAGTCTTCTTCAACCAAAGACTCAGGTAAAAAGGCAATACCGTGGTGATTGCGTGCCAATAAATGCAAGAAACGGGTGTCATTGGCACTGGCGCCTGTTTGCACATGTACAGTACAAACTTCATCGCCTTGGTTAAATTGTAAGTGTTCCATGTCCGCGTAGCTTGGCAGCAAGCAATGCTGTTCTGCCAAATCCAATGGTGAAGTAATGGGGCGGGCCTGTTGTAAGTACTGTTCAGTTGCCACCACGAAAAAAGGCATTTTTAAGAGCGGTTTAACAATGAGCGATGGCGAAGGTTTTGCCGTGGCACGCAATGCCAAGTCGTAGCCTTCTTCAATTAAATCCACAAAATGGTTATTGATGTTCAAAGACAAAGTAACATCTGGATATTGTTGCTTGTAATCATGCAACCAGCGCGATAATTTATCGTTGGCAAGCCAAGCGGGCAGGGTGATTTTCAATGTCCCTTTGGGGTTGACGGCACCAGCACTAGCGGTTCGACCTGCTTGCTCTAGCATCTCCAATGCTAGGCTTGACTCTTCTAAGTAATGACTACCAGCTTCCGTTAAGCTTAAACGCCGACTGGTGCGCGTGAGTAAGCGCGCTTGTAAATGGGCTTCTAAATGGCTCACATGCTTGCTGGCCATGGCGGTAGAAATATCTAAATCATCGGCAGCTTGGGTGAAGCTACCGCTTTTAACCACTTGGTGAAATACCCGAATACTGGTGAGTAAGTCCATTATTGTTTCCTTATAGGAAATGATTCTTATCAAATATGCTTCTAGATTGCTAAATATTAAATACCTATACTGCACTCATGACAACAACACATGAAAAGATTTTGAAAATGAGTACCGTAAAAAACACTTTTTTGACTGAATGGCAAGATAAAGTATTGGCAGTTTTCCGCATTATTGTTGCGTATAACTTTATGTTGCATGGTACAGCGAAATTGTTTTCTATGCCGCATATTGAAATGTTTGATGGTTTACAACTGTTCTCCATGATGGGTTTGGCTGGTGTATTGGAAACTTTCGGTGGTTTATTGCTATTGGTGGGCTTGTTTACTCGTCCTGTGGCATTTGTTTTATCAGGTTTCATGGCGGTGGCTTATTTTATGGCACACGCCTCTGCTGATACCTTCTTATTGCCATTGTTAAATAGCGGTGAATTGGCAGTGATTTATTCGTTTGCTTTCTTGTACTTTGTGTTTTCAGGTGCAGGTGCTTGGGCGTTAGACAATAAATGCAAAAAATAAGTGATTTATTCACAATCAAAAAAGCCCATGGGGATGAAGCCCATGGGCTTTTTTGTATTGGAAGGCTCTCAAAACAGACTATCATTTGTAAATTATTTGATATTAATAATAAAAATAATTATTAATATCAAATGCTTTTTGATTTTAGGTGCCAGTGTATGTGTTTGGGGGGCTTCTTTTGTGAAATAAACAGGCGTATTATTTTCGATAATCATTATCAATAGGTTAAATAATGTTAGTTTCTTTTTTGATTATGCTGCGAGAAGGGCTAGAAGCGGCATTGATCGTTGGCATTGTTGCCAGCTTTATTAAGCAATCTGGCAATGGGCATTTAATGAAGTATGTTTGGGGTGGGGTGGTTTTGGCTGCCTTAATGTGTTTGGGCGTGGGCTATGGTTTTCATGTGGCCACAGGCGAAATCCCCCAAAAACAGCAAGAATTATTCGTTGGCATTATCGGTTTTGTGGCCGTGGCGATGATTACCTCAATGGTGTTCTGGATGAAAAAAGCGGGACGCGCCATGAAAGACGAATTGCAATCATCGGTTGAAAAAGCCTTGAACCGTGGCAGATACCAAGGCGTGGCTTTGGTCGTGATGGCATTTTTGGCTGTTGCACGAGAAGGCTTGGAGTCGGTTTTTTTCTTGATTTCGGTGTTTGAACAAAGTGAAGGCATGGCGATGCCCATTGGGGCTGTACTGGGTGTATTGGTGGCCATTCTTGTTGGTGTTTTGATTTACCAAGGTGGTTTGCGTTTGAATTTGGCCAAATTTTTCCGCATCACAGGTGCATTTTTAATCGTGGTGGCAGCCGGTTTATTAGCAGGTTCTTTGGGTGCTTTACACGAAGCTGGTGTTTGGAATAACTTGCAAGCCATTGTTTTTGATGCCACTGAGACATTGTCTGTGCATACCCCATTGGGTACGTTTTTAGCGGGTTTGTTGGGTTATAACGATCACCCAACCGTGGGTGAAGTGGCGATTTGGTTCTTGTATTTGGTACCAACCATGTGGTGGTATTTGAAAAAAGACCAGCCTAAAAAAGGGGCCACATCGGCCAGTGCTGTGTAAAAAATCATAATGAAAATTGAGAGAAAGTTAATGATGACCTTGAATATGAAATCAACCTTGGCAACGGCTGCCATTTTATTATTGGCCGCTTGTGGTGGCAAAAGTGAAGAGCCAGCGGCCAGTGGCGCTACATCAAGTGGTGCTGTTGCTGCCAATAACCCAGATGTCCAAGTGGCGGTGAATGACAAAGCTTGTGAACCAATGCAAATCACCGTACCAGCAGGTAAAACCACATTTATTATTAAAAATAACAGCAGCAAAGCTTTGGAATGGGAAATTCTAAAAGGTGTGATGGTTGTGGATGAGCGAGAAAACATTGCCCCGAGCCTAACGCAAAAGTTGACCGTCAACTTGGCTGCTGGTGAGTATGACATTACTTGTGGTTTGTTGAGCAACCCCAAAGGCAAATTGATTGTGACTGAAAACACAGGTTATAAAGCCGATGCCCATTCAGCGGACATGGCGCAATTAGAACAACCATTGGCCAATTACAAAACCTATGTTCAAGGTCAAGTGAAAGAACTGGTTGCTCGCACTGAAGTGTTTGTGGCTGCAGTCAAAGCAGGTGATAAAGCCAAAGCGAAATCGATTTATGCCCATACACGTCAACCGTATGAACGCATTGAACCGATTGCTGAATTGTTCAGCGATTTGGATACGGCGATTGACGTTCGTGCAGATGACTTTAAATTGGAAGAAAAAGACCCAGAATTTACAGGTTTTCATCGCATAGAATACGCTTTGTTTGCCCAAAATGACTTAACTGGCATGGACAAAATGGCAGACAAATTATTGATTGACGTGAAAGAATTGCAAAAACGCATTGATGAATTGGCATTCCCTCCTAGCAAAGTGGTTGGTGGTGCTGCGGCATTGATTGAAGAAGTGGCAATGAGCAAAATCAGTGGTGAAGAAGAGCGTTATAGCCATACTGATTTGGATGATTTCAACGCAAATGTTGAGGGCGCAAAAGAAATCTTGAATTTGTTCCGCACGATTTTGACTACCAAAGACGAAGCTTTGGTTGCCAAAGTGGATACCAACTTCAAAGCAGTGGATGCCATTTTGCAAAAATACCGCAAAGGTGATGGCTTTGAAACCTATGATAAATTAAGCGAAGCGGATAAAAAAGCCTTGAAAGCACCAATTAACACCTTGGCTGAAGATTTGGCTAAATTCCGTGGTGTATTGGGTTTGGACTAATCCCATCCTGATTGGATATTGATTTAACTCAGGCAGCGAAAGCTGCCTGAGTTGTTTACAAGAAAGAAGCAAAATGGATAAACAAGCAACCTTACTTTCACGTCGCAGTATCCTAAAAGGCTTGGGTGCTGTGGGTTTAGCCAGTGCTGGTGCTGTGGGTGGTTTTTTGGCTGGTCGTGAGCAGGGTAAAAAAAACAATACAGTAGCTGCGGAACACAGTGATTTGCATTATGACTGCTATGGAGAACACCAAGCTGGGATTGTGACACCACATCAGCCATTTAATATTTTGTGTTCTTTTGATGTTCTGGCGACAACACCGCAACAACTGCAACGATTATTGCGCATGATTACCGCCCGAATTGAGTTTTTAACCCAAGGTGGTCGTTTACCTGATTTAGACCGACAACTGCCTCCTGCGGGCAGTGGTATTTTGGGGCAAACGATTTTGCCTGACGGTTTAACCATCACTGTGGCCGTCGGGGCAAGTTTGTTTGATGAGCGTTTTGGGTTGGCAGCGAAAAAGCCTAAACATTTGCAAGAAATGAAAAAATTCTTCAATGATGCTTTGCAAGCCAATTGGTGTGATGGGGATATATCTTTGCAGTTTTGTGCCAATAGCCCAGAAACCAATTTAAATGCTTTGCGCGATATCATCAAAAATACCACGGATTTAATGAGTATTCGCTGGAGCTTGGATGGTTTCTTGCCCAAAGCGCCAGCCGATACCGCACCACGCAATTTATTTGGTTTTCGTGATGGTTCTGCCAATCCCAATGTGGCGGATAGCAAAATCGCCAATGAAGTGTTGTGGACGGGTCGTGCGCCCAATAGTTTGGATGAGCCGCTTTGGGCAAAAGATGGTACTTACCAAGCGGTGCGCTTAATCCGCCATTTTGTGGAGTTTTGGGATCGAACACCATTGCAAGAGCAAGAAGCCATTTTTGGTCGTGTCAAAGAAACAGGTGCGCCACTTGGCAAAGAAAAAGAAAGCCAAGTGCCGGATTTTGCCAAAGACCCAGACGGTAAAGAAACGCCATTGGATGCCCATATCCGTTTGGCAAATCAAAGAACCCCTGAGTTTCGCAAGCATTTATTGTTCCGTAGACCCTATAATTATTCTTTGGGTTTGAGTAAGGCTGGGCAATTGGACATGGGGCTTAACTTTATTTGTTACCAAGCCAATTTGTCCGATGGTTTTATTGCCGTACAAAAAATGTTGGATCAAGAACCATTGGAGGAATACATCAAGCCATTTGGTGGTGGTTACTTCTTTGTATTGCCCGGTGTGAAAAAAGGTGAATTTTTGGGACAGGGTTTGTTTTTGTAAACACGCGACATTGCCACCTTTTACGGTGGCTTTTTTGTGGGTAAATGCTTGCAAGCAGTGGTTTTTTTATGACAACCATGCGAAAATAGACTAATTGGTTTAATTTTTAAAAAGACAGTACATGAATCGATGGTTTAAGTGGTTTGAAAAGCGACTGGATCCTTATCCAGCCGAGCCTTTACAGTTGTCAGAATACAAACTGGGCATGTTTGTGCGTGCTTGTATGCGAGGGTCAGGCAAGTGGCTATTGTTATTGATGGTATTAACCGCTGGTGTGGGCGTCTTTGAGGCTGTGCTCTTTCAACTGATGGGTGTGGTCGTGGATTGGATGAGCCAATACACGGCAGCACAATTGTGGCAAGAGAAAAAATCAGCTTTATTGGGCATGGGGGCGTTGTTGTTATTGAGTCCGCTGTGGGTATTGTTATTGGCTAATGTCCGTTTCCAGACCTTGCAAGGTGTTTTGCCCATGCGTTTGCGTTGGCAGTTTCACCGATTGATGCTTGAGCAAAGCATGAAATTTTACCAAGATGAATTTGCTGGTCGGATTTCAGCCAAAGTCATGCAAACGGCCTTGGCTGTGCGCGATACCATCATGACGTTTGCTGATATTGTGGTGTACATTGCCATTTATTTTATAACCACCAGTGTGATTTTGGTGAGTTTTGATGCTTGGTTACTGGTGCCATTTTTGGCGTGGATTGTGGCGTTTTGCATTATGCAGTGGTTTTTTGTGCCCCATTTGGCCAAGACAGCCAGTGCTCAAGCCGATGCTCGAGCATTGATGACTGGACGCATTACCGATGCTTATTCCAATATTGCCACGGTCAAATTATTTTCACATGGTAGCCGTGAATTGCGCTATGCCAAAAATGCCATGCAAGAATTCATGGGCACAGTCCATGCACAAATGCGCTGGGTATCGCGCTTGGAATTGACCAACCACAGCATTAATATGGCACTGGTGGCAGGAACTTCGGTATTGAGTTTTTACCTGTGGCAGCAAGGTCAGATTGGTGTGGGTGCGGTGGCTGCTGCGATTGCCATGTCTTTGCGTTTAATCGGTATGTCACATTGGATTATGTGGGAATCGGCTCAGTTATTTGAAAATTTGGGCACAGTTGAAGATGGCATGAATACCTTGAGTAAACCCAATTTGTTGTTAAATGCGCCAGATGCTAAGCCATTGAATGTATCGCATGGTTTGATTGAATTTAACAACGTCAATTTTGAATATGTTGCCAACAAACCCTTGTTGCAAGATTTTAATTTGGTGATTCAACCTGGTGAAAAAGTGGGTTTGGTGGGGCGCTCAGGAGCGGGTAAATCCACGTTGGTTAATATTTTGCTGCGCTTTTATGATATTCAAAGCGGTACGGTCAAGATTGACCAACAAGACATTGCCAAGGTAACACAAGAATCCTTACGCCAACACATTGGCATGGTGACACAAGACACGTCATTATTACACCGCTCTGTGCGGGATAATTTGGTTTATGGTCGCCATGATGCCAGTGAAAAAGACATTCAGTTGGCAGTTGCCAGAGCACAAGTGGCTGATTTTTTGGATAGCTTAAGCGATGCCCAAGGGCGACAAGGTTTGGATGCCCATGTTGGCGAGCGCGGGGTGAAATTATCGGGTGGTCAGCGTCAACGCATTGCTATTGCCCGTGTGATGTTGAAAGATGCACCGATTTTGCTATTGGATGAGGCAACAAGTGCTTTGGATTCTGAAGTGGAACAAGCAATTCAAGACAGTCTGTATGACTTAATGGAAAACAAAACAGTGATTGCCATTGCCCACCGTTTGTCTACGATTGCAGCCATGGACAGATTGGTGATTTTGGACAAAGGGCGTATTGTGGAAATGGGTTCACACCAAGAGTTGTTGGCGAAAAATGGCTTGTATGCCAGTTTGTGGGCTCGTCAAAGCGGGGATTTCTTGGGTGCAGATGAAGACGAGGTTTAAATACGCTATCAATCAAAAGGCATTGCCGCAAAACGGCAATGCCTTTTTAATGTTGAGGTGTTGGGTTTATTGTTTCACACCTTCGGCATGAATGGTGAGGTTAACGGTTTTACTCATGCCCATTTTGACCAAATAATCCATTCCCCATAAAGTACGGTCAATTGTGGCGCTAAAATCACCACCACACACTTCCTTATTAGCAAACATGGGGCTGTTGTAGCAGTTGAATTTGCTGGCGGTTAGTGTAATCGGCTTGCTCACGCCTTTTAAAGTCAAAATACCCTCAATTTTGCTAACTTTGCCCTTGTTAAAATGCCATTTGCTGGATTTAAAATTCATGCTCGGGTATTGAGCAGCATTGAATAAATCGGCTGCTTTTAAATGTTCATCAAATTGTTTGCGACCAGTGTCCAATTTACTCATGGGAATGTCAATGTTGATATGGCCTGTTTGTTGTTTGGCATCAAACGATAAAACCCCTTCTAGATTATTAAAAATGCCAATATTGGTACTGGTGCCAAAATGGTCAATTTCAAAAATAGCATTGGTGTGGGATGGGTCTAATTGATAATCCGCAGCACCAGCCAAAACAGGGGCAATCAATGCCAAAGCCAACAAGGTTTTTTTCATGACATGTCCTTAAAGAGAAAGTGAAAACCTGAGCTTACCCGAGTTTGATTGAATACAAAAGTACATATAAAGAATAAATAGCATGAGTTTAATTAATGTATTGGGTCGTTGTGTCTAATTGGGTTGGTGGGCTACTAACCAAAATAGACATGCCTTTTTGATGGGATTGAGTGGTTTTTAACCATAGTATTTTTCAAAACGGCGCATGGTAAAAGACAAAACATGGCCAATGCTGATGGCGAATAAAATAGTCCCCAAGCCAAACTGCCCACCCATTAGATAACCTGTGCTGCAAGCAAAGACCTCTAAAATGGTACGTGACCAAGCGATGGGTAAGCCAAAACGTTGGCTAATGGCAACCATGAGTCCATCTCTTGGCCCTGCGCCCATGTTCACACTGAGATAAAACGCCCCAGCCACACCCGCTATAACAATGCCAGTAGCGCACATTAACCAACGCAAGGTTAAGCTATCAGGGATGGGTACAGTGCGATTGACAATATCCAGTGCCAAGGCAATGAGTAGCGCATTTAAAAAGGTATTTAAGCCCATGGGTATGCGCATGGCGATGGTCATGGCCAAGATAACGATGCTGGTGGTTAAACTCGCGCCACCAACAGACAATGGGGTATGCCTAGCCAAGCCTTGTGCAAAAATGGTCCATGGGCTATTGCCCAATTGCGATTGCAACAATAAACCATCACCCACGCCAAACATGAATAAGGCAATGCAACTGACCAATAAAGGCAAAGGCCGAGGTGACCAAAATGAAGTGGCTGCCCAAGGCACCTGCGGTAAAATGCGTTTGCGCATGGTACTCCTGTGTGTATGTTGTTTTAAATCGCTTTGTCGCATTATAGACAAACTTGTCCTTTGTGACCTGAAATAATGGTTTAACTGCGATACAATGCACCCATTAATACCCTATTTATTAGGCACAGCTCCTTGGTGAGCCTTGTGTGAGAAAGAGACCATGAAAAAAGTCACCTTGCCCAAAACATTTGAAGAAGCCATGGCGCGCTTAGAAGCTATTACTCAGACCATGCAAAATACAGAAACCCCATTAGAAGATGCATTGGCATCGTATAGTGAAGGCAAAGAATTGGAACGGTTTTGCCAAGAAAAACTGGCAGAAGTGGAACAAAAATTACAAGTATTGGAAGCGGGTGAATTAAAGGAGTTACACCTTGAAGACAGCAACTGATTTTGCACAGTGGATGGCACAATCGCAAACGCGCATCGAAAATGCATTAGCAGGCTATTTGCCTATTGATGGCACAGAACCTGCCAAATTGCATGAAGCCATGCGCTATGTCACTTTGGATGGTGGCAAACGTTTTCGACCATTGTTGGCATTGGCCGCTGCCAGTGCGATAGGCAATCACAATGAAACGGCGTTGAATGCGGCTGCCAGTGCCGTTGAATTGGTGCATGTTTACTCTTTGGTGCATGATGACATGCCCGAAATGGACAATGACAGTTTGCGCCGTGGCAAAGCCACTTGCCATGTGAAATACGATCAAGCCACAGCACTATTGGTGGGTGATGCCTTACAAACCTTGGCTTTTGATGTCATTAGCCAAGACTATGGATTGCCAGCCGTTCAGCAATTAAAGAGTGTACAAACCTTGGCAAAAGCCTCAGGCAGTTTGGGCATGGCGGGTGGTCAAGCGATTGATTTAGACAATGTTGGCCATTTTTTGAGCCAAGCTGCTTTAGAAAACATGCATGGTTTAAAAACAGGTGCATTGATTCGAGCCGCGGTTCGTTTGGGGGCATTAAGTTGCCAAGGCGTGACCGATGTGCAATTGGCGCAGTTGGATGACTACGCCAAATTATTGGGTTTGGCTTTTCAAGTCATTGATGATGTTTTGGATTGTGAACAAGACACGGCTACCTTGGGTAAGACCGCAGGCAAAGATGCTGAAAATGAAAAACCCACTTATGTGTCATTTATGGGACTGACTGAGGCAAAGCAATACGCTCATGACTTGGTTGAAAATGCCAAAGGTGTGCTGATGAATCTGGGTGAATCAGCAGATAAGTTGAATTTTTTGGCAGATTTTGTGGTGAAGCGACAGTTCTGAATTTTGAATTGATAGAGATTATTGTATTAGAAAATTGAACCAATCTTTTTTCCAATGCTCTAAGCAGGTTTTTGTTGAGAACTCGCAAGGATTCAAGTACAAAATAGGCATACACTCATGTGTGTATATAACAGAATGTCAAATTTCTATCAAAACTTGATAAGGAGATGCTAGTGATTTCAGAATTTTTTATGCCTGCTCAAAATATATTGGGCGCGGGTGCTTTGGATCAAGCGTGTGACAAAATTAAAACTTTTGGTTTTAAACATGGTTTGATTGTAACGGATGTTTCTTTGGCACAATTAGGCGTTGCCAAAGCCGTTGCGGCGAAATTAGAAGAGCGCGGTATTCCTGTAACAATTTTTGATGGTGCACAACCGAACCCAACCGTGAAAAACGTGGTGGATGGCTTGGCCAAATTAAAAGAAGCCAATGCTGATTTTGTGGTGTCATTGGGTGGTGGTTCACCACATGATTGCGCCAAAGGCATTGCTTTATTGGCAACCAATGGTGGCAAAATTGAAGACTACGAAGGTGTGAATAAATCGGCTAAAGCGCAAATGCCTTTAATCGCCGTGAATACCACAGCCGGTACGGCTTCTGAAATGACTCGTTTTACCATCATTACTGATGAAACGCGCCATGTGAAAATGGCCATTGTTGATGACCACGTAACACCATTTTTGTCAGTCAATGATTCTGAATTAATGGAAGGCATGCCTGCTTCTTTGACAGCAGCAACAGGTATGGATGCTTTGACCCATGCGGTTGAAGCTTATGTGTCAACGGCAGCCACACCCATTACCGATGCAGTGGCAGTAAAAGCGATTGCTTTGATTGCCAAATACTTGCCAATCGCCGTGGTTGAGCCTAAAAACAAAGAAGCCCGTTTGCAAATGGCGTATGCACAATTTATGGCTGGTATGGCATTTAACAATGCTTCATTGGGTTATGTGCATGCGATGGCGCATCAATTGGGCGGTTTTTACAATTTACCACATGGTGTGTGCAATGCATTGTTATTGCCACATGTACAAAAGTTCAACTACAGTACAGCGCAAGCTCGTTTGGATGAAGTGGGTGCAATCTTGGCTGAGCACAATGACACTTTTAAAGGCATGAATGTGATTGATGCCATTAAAAAATTGGCTGATATGGTTAATATTCCCAAATCTTTGGCAGAATTGGGCGTGAAAGAGGCTGATTTTGGTGTATTGGCTGACAATGCCATGAAAGACGTTTGTGGTTTGACCAATCCGATTCAACCAACACATGAACAAGTGGTGCAAATTTTTGCAGAGGCATTTGTTCCTCGCTAAATGGCTGCGATGGGTTAATAAAAGGCAGGGGATTTTCCCCTGCCTTTTTTGTTGTTTGTCGTTTATGGTGTGATGGGGGAGGTATGCATGGCTAGGCGGCAGTTATTGGGCATGTGGCTTGGTAATAGGCGGCGCTTGGCTTGGTTTTGGTAAATAACACATTGCCATGCCCCACTACCAGGTGCTTTTTTAAATGAAATCACGGCACCAGTCAATAAACTGCTTTTACCCAATGTGGCCACAATTTCCAATTGTTTGAGTGGTACTAAGGTGTTGAATGGTCTTGTGGTGTTGATCTTGGCATGGGGTGTCAGTAACTGAATATGGCTCAAATAAGGAGAGCGAATCAAATCAGGGTTGTTTTCTTCTTGGGGATTGCTGCCATGGGTGAGTTCTAAGGCAAAAAAATCATGGGGGTTTTCCATGTCTACAGGCATTCGATTGAGCAAGACAAACTTGCCTTGTGAGCGAGCGACTTCAATATTCATTTTCGCTGCTGCCAACTCTTGAGAAATGGTTTCCAATTCATCCATTAATTGCCATTCAGTGTAGCGAGGCAACAACCAAAATACCCATATCGCTAAACTGGCAAGGACCATTAAAGCAGCTTGAAACCCAGCATGGTGCAAACGCTGACCAAGGGGTTGGTGTAAGGAAGAGGAGGTGTGTGTGTACATGCCCATCCTTTCGCAATGGATTGATGCATAATCAATTCTTATTGTTAAGGATGGACAGTTTTAGTATGGAAAAGTTTGGATTTGTTAGGATTTATTGTCCTTGTAAGGATTGTAAATTGGCTTGTGTAGAACTGATGTTGACTTGGGTAATGCGATAATCTGCCACGGAAGCAAAAGGATCGGTTGCTAAAATGGCATCTAATGCTTCTTTTGGCATGTTTTGTACCAAAATCACACCACCATCTAAGGTGCTTTTTTTGCCCGATGCCAAAAATAAGCCTTGTGCAAAATATTGCTGCACCCATTGCATGTGTCCAGTTCGCAAAGGTTCGATGGCGGAGGGTGCTTGGGTGTAAGTCAATTCAACGATGTACATGGTAAGCCTTTATGTTGTTGGGATTTTTTGTTGATGTTCGGTTATTTTGAGTGAAAAATATTTTTCTTTCAATACCCGCTGGTGCTACAATATCACCTTAATGCCTTAATCAAAATGGCTGCTGGATGATTCTCATTGGCGGCTTTTTTTGCGACCTCTTCTTAAGGCAGACCCTTGGAAAAGCACATGGCAAATTCTTTGTATCAAAAACACATCATCTCTGTTGCCGATTTAAGCAAAGACGAATTGGAATGGGTGGTGAAGACCGCATTGTCTTTAAAACAAAATCCACGCAATGATTTATTGGCTAACAAGTTGATTGCAACTTGTTTTTTTGAGCCATCTACCCGCACACGTTTGTCGTTTGAAACGGCTGTGCAGCGTTTGGGTGGGCGAGTGATTGGTTTTGCCGATGGGGCAAATACCAGTGCCAAAAAAGGTGAAACTTTGGCGGACACGGCTCGTATTATCAGTGGTTATGCTGATGCTATCGTGATGCGCCACAATAAAGACGGTGCTGCACGGGTGATGAGTGAGTTTAGTGCTGTGCCTGTGATTAATGCTGGCGATGGTACCAACCAACATCCATCACAAACCTTGTTAGACTTGGTATCTATTTATGAAACCCAAGGCACTTTGACGGGCTTGAAAATTGCATTAGCAGGTGACTTAAAATACGGTCGAACTGTACACTCTTTGGCACAAGCATTGAGCCAATGGGGTTGTGAATTTTATTTTATTTCACCAGCACAATTGGCCATGCCCGATTATATCTGTGAAGAATTAGATGACGCAGGCGCTAAATACCATGTTTTGACTTCTTTGGAAGCTGCTATTGAGGAAGTGGATATTTTGTACATGACACGTGTGCAAAGAGAGCGCTTTGATGAGCAAGAGTTTTTAAAAATCCAAGGCAAATTCAACCTGAATGCAGCCATGCTTGCCAATGCCAAAGACAATTTGCGTATTATGCACCCATTGCCACGTGTGGATGAGATTGCCAATGATGTGGATGCTACACCACAAGCATTCTATTTTGAGCAAGCCAAAAATGGCGTATTTGCTCGCCAAGCCTTATTGGCTTTGGTTTTGAACCCAGAACTGTAAGGATTAAAAATGGAATTAAGTGTTGAAGCATTGACCAATGGTACGGTTATTGATCATATCCCTGCTGGACAAGGTTTGGTGATTTTGCGCCAATTTGGCTTGAATGATTTGGGTGAACGGGTAACGGTGGGTTTTAATTTACGCAGCAGTGCCATGGGTCAAAAAGACATTATCAAAGTGACCAATGTGTTTTTAAGCCAAGAAGAAGCGAATCAATTGGCTTTGTTTGCACCGCAAGCCACGGTCAATGTCATCAAAAACTATGAAGTGGTGGAAAAGCGGACCTTGACGCTGCCAAGTGAAGTGAAGCAAGTGTTTCGTTGCCCTAATAGCAATTGTGCATCCCACACTGAGCCAGTTGCCAGCTGGTTTTATGTTAAAAACCGCCAAGGTGCAACCAAATTGAAATGCCATTATTGCGAAAAAACGTATAGCCGAACATTGGTTACTGAAAGTTAATCAAGTAAAGCCCATGCGTTGACATGGGCTTTTGTTTGTCTAGTCGATGTAGGTCACAAAATCTGACATGGGGCGGCGGACTTTCTTCATGGTTAATAACCAATCTGTTTTTTCGTTGCGATAGCCAATCGGTAGTAATAAGGTACTTTGCAAACCTTGTGCTTTTAAATTCAACAAAGCATCGACTTTGTCGGCTTCAAAGCCTTCCATTGGGGTGCAATCGACACCACGTTCAGCAGCAGCAACCATGGCGCACATGGCAGCTAAAAAACTTTGTTTAGCAGCATGGTGGTGATTTTCTACCACAGTTAATGTACTGGTTTGAGCAATAATGCGTAAACGGGTTGAATCGGTTAAGGCATCGTCTAACTCACGTTCTTGATTTTGCCGTGTAAAATACTCATTAATGCGCTCAGGCGTGTAATTGTCCCAAGCAGCAAAGATAATGGCATGTGAGCAGGTGTATAATTGTTTATTGCCATAGGTGAGCTTGGACAAGGCCTCTAATTGAGGTCCTTGTGGCACAACCAATAGGTGATAAGGCTGTAAACCATTAGAAGAGGGTGCCAATCGGGCAGCTTCTAAAATAAAATCCAGATCGGCTTGGGGAACAAGGTTGCCATCGAATTCTTTGGTGGCATAACGCCATTGTAAATCAGTGAGTAAACGCATTGATGAAATATCCTAAACTGAAAACACAAAACACCCATATCAAGAGGAAATACCATGTCTGTTGTCGTGTTATGGTTAGCAGGCTTCTTTTTTATTCTGAGCTTGGTTCTTAGTATTATGCAGCCACACCCTGCCTCTTGGCTATTGAGTATTGGCATTGCGGCTGT
>JASLDB010000302.1 GCA_030151665.1 Neisseriaceae bacterium | reverse complement strand
ATCTCAACAGGCCGTTTGAAACAGTCTTGATTATCACTGCTGCCTAAATACCAAAAAAATCCCCAAGATAATAGCTATTATGCCCAATAATGCCATGGCTGACATGGTATTGCCTAAAAAAAGGTAATCAAAAATAGCCGTCACCACAGGCACTAAATAAAATAAGCTGGTAATATTGACCACATTACCTGTGCGAATCAAGTGATACAATAACAATTGTGCCGCTACAGAGATAACCAACCCCAACCACAAGACAGGTACCCAAAAACCCACGGTAAATGTTGCTTGTATGGCTTCACTGGGTAAAAATGCCAAACACATGAGCAAGGTAATGCCATATTGCAAAGGGAGAATTTGATGGGGTGCTTGTTTGATGCGCTTTTGCATTAATGTCCCCATTGTAATGCACAATAATGCCGCAAAAGCATAAACCAATCCCCATGCATTCAAGCCTGCCATGTTTAAACCTTTTGCCACAATTAGACCCAAGCCCATAAATGCCAAAAGCAAACCCCATAAGCGGGTTAAAGAAAACTTTCGTTCCGATAGCAACAGCGTCAAAATGGGTTGTGCACCCAACAAGGTTGCCAATAGACCTGGGGTTACACCATAGCGCATGGCTTGAAAATAGCAAATAGAATACGCACCAATCAATAATGCACCTGTGCCCAAAACATACAACCGACTGCCCTTTTCAGGCAAGAAGACACCTGTTTTGCATGCCAATAGACACAACACACCAAAAGCAATTCCATAACGGAACAATAGCAAAACAAATACCGATGCATTTTCCAAACCCCAATGGGTGAAAATGGCAGCACTGCCCCACAACAAAACAAACAAAGCCATGGCTGCATTTGACGAAGCCAATAGATTTCGAATAGACATACTGTACCTCCTTACTTTTTTTGACAAAGTAAGTTTCAAGTTATAATTATCAATATGGATTAAATTTAAAGGGTTTTACACCACCGTGTTAAACACTTGGCGTACAACCACACTTGAAACAACATGAGGTGGAGGATTTTGAGTACATAGCATCAGAGCCAATGACAAATTTTTTGCATTGATTTTTGCTGTTGCCATGCTTTCCTCCTATTACAGTGAATGATTGAGTGGGCGATTAACTTAATGCCCATGAATACAAATATGGCTTAATATAACACGGTCAATCATGCCTTGCAATGCCCTACATTGGTAACTTGGCCACCAGAATAGGGCCAAGTTATTCACCATGTCTTCAATAAAAATCTCAACGCAAGAGAAAAGCCAACCCGTTTTCTCGTGATAAATAACTGATGTGCTCAGTGCGATAATCTGCCAAAAATGGGTTAAATTGATGCTCCTCTGTGTGATGGTGCTGAAAACCACACTTGGCTTGTACTTTAAAAGACTGCTCATTGTCTGCAAAGTAGCCACACCACAAAGCCTGCATGCCTAGATTTTCATAAGCATGTTGCATCAATGCTTTCACAGCTTCTGGAATCAATCCCTGTCCCCAAAATGGCACCCCAATCCAATATGCCACCTCTGCTTCATTGTCTGCAATATCAAAATGACTATCTTGTCCTATTAATAAACCCACCATGCCAATGGCACGGTTATCTTCTTTTTTCGCGACTGCATAAACTTCAGCTTGAGAAAAAACGGTTTGAATAACCTCTAAGCTCTGACTTTCACTTTCGTGTACGGGCCAACCAGCAATAGGACCAACCCTATTATCTTGAGCAACTGCATACAAGTCTTTGGCATCACTTGTGCACCAAGGTCGAATGATTAAGCGTTCTGTGGTTAATACCATGATGATTTTCCTTTAACAACGTGTTCATGTAACCCATGGTAAACAAAATCCATCCTCAATCAAACTGACAAATCATGGCTATTTCGGTACTTATAAAAACAAATGTATTATAATTTAGTCATTAAAACCCATTAATCATTCAAAATCAAAACGATCATGCACCAAGGACTCTCCCAATTACAAACCCATCACCACGATTATGTTTGCCAGCAAGGTGTGTTAAGCAATGTATTGCACCAACCTTTGTCTTTGGCATATACCGTCTTATTAATCGTGCAAACTGGCCATGCCAAAGTGGATATTCGATTCCAGTCCTATCAGCTCAAGCCAGGTGATGTATTGGTTTTAGCTGAAGATGACTTGGCAATCGTGCGTGAGCAATCTACTGATTTTTTGTGTGATTATTATCTACTCAATCGACAATTTGCCGCTGAGGTTGCCTATGCCTTACCCAATACCTTATTTGTCTATTTAAATCAGAACCCTTATTTTGCAGCCCATCCCCAAATAACAAAACTGCTTCAAGCATGGCAATACCAAGCCGATTTTATTATGGATAAAACCCAGCAACACCAACGCACTTTATTGTGCAATCACTTACAAAATTTTTTCTTAATTTTGACTGAAAACATTGATAATCAATACCCTATAAAACCAAAAGAGCACAGTAGAAAAGAGAAAATCTGTTGGCGGTTTTGGGAAATGGTGGCTCAACACAGCACAAAAGAACGAGAAGTGTCTTTTTATGCCAAAGCCTTGCACATCACCCCTTATTATTTGGCGCAGCTTTGCCAACAGTATTTTAACGATAGCCCCAAAACCTTAATCGATAGGCAAGTCATTTTACAAATCAAGCAATGGTTACTCACCACCACATTGCCCATTCAATCCATTGCAGACAACTTACATTTTAATGATGCTTCTTATATGAACCGCTATTTTAAGAAACATACACATTGTTCATTGCGACAATATCGCCAAGGGGCATCATAAAAGTCACGCTCACTTGGTTAATGGTCCGCTAGCATTTGTACAACAGAAGTTATCCAACTATCTTTATCTAAAAAAACGCCAATGCGCGATGCACTGGCGTTAATGATTGCATCAAAGCTTATTCAATGCGCTCACCATGCAAGCTCAAATCCAAGCCTTGGTATTCATTTTCTTGGCTAACACGTAAACCCATGGTTTTGTGCAATACATAAAATAGTACACCACTGACCACACTGCTATACACCAAAGTAACCAACACGCCAACTGTTTGTGTCCACACACTGGCAGTGGCACCAGCAATCTCAGGAGACACAAATAAACCAGTCAAAATAGCACCTACCACGCCACCAATACCATGTATCCCGAATGCATCTAAAGAATCATCATAACCACAGCGGTTTTTAAAATAGGTTACGGCATAAAAGCACACAACCGTGGTTAAAATACCCATGATTAAAGCACTTTGTGCACTCACCAAGCCTGCTGCTGGCGTAATTGCCACCAAACCCGATAATGCACCCGAAGCAAACCCCAATGCAGATGGTTTACGACGGCAAACCACTTCACATAACAACCAAACCAATGCACCAACTGCTGCCGCAACATGGGTATTGACCATTGCCAAAGCCGCAATGCCATTAGCAGCAAACGAGGAGCCACCATTAAACCCAAACCAACCCACCCACAATAAGGCAGCGCCCACCAAGGTCAAACTCAAATTACTCGGTGCAAACGACTCTTTTCCATACCCCATGCGTTTACCTAAAATCAGCGCACCCATTAAACCTGCTACACCGGCATTAATGTGTACCACCGTACCACCAGCAAAGTCCAATACACCGTGATCAGCTAACCAACCACCGCCTTCCCAAACCCAATGCGCAGTCGGAACATACACTAATAATAACCACAAAACCGTAAAACATAATAATGCTGAAAACTTAATTCGGTCGATTAAAGAGCCTGCAATAATGGCAGCACTAATTGTGGCAAATGCCATTTGAAATAACATAAATACCGCTTCTGGAATGGTAGCTGCACCTGGATAAATGGTTAGTTTTTCGGTACTGGCAAATACATCCATGCCATGTAAGAATACCCGATCCAAGCCTCCTATAACCCCATTATTGGGAGTAAAAGCCAAACTATACCCAATAACCATCCATGTAATCGCCACCGCTGCGGTTATTGCAAAGCTTTGCAACATCGTGGCCAATAAGTTTTTCTTGCGCACCATGCCCGCATAAAACAATGCCAAACCGGGTATAGTCATGAGCATAACCAAAGCGGTAGCCATCATAATCCACGCTGTATCACCCGTATTGATATCGGCAAAATCAGCAAGCCAGTTCATCTCTTCTGCTCTTGCGAGCCCCATTAAACCCAGTAGTAAACTACCCATCATCATGTAATGTATGCTTTTCATTGTCGCTGTCCTCGAATTTCTTAAATGGCTGCTGATTGGGTTTCACCCGTTCTAATGCGTATGACTTCTTCCAAAGGCAATACAAAAATCTTGCCGTCTCCCACTTCGCCTGTTCGTGTTGCAGCCACTATTTTCTCAATCACGTCTTGGCATTTATCTGCTTCGATGGCAATTTCAACTCGAATTTTCTCCACAAAATTCACTTCCAATTGCATCGCACGGTAATTTTCAATATGCCCTTTTTGCCGACCATATCCTGTTACCTCAGTAACCGTCATTCCAGTAACATTCACGGCCAATAATGCTTGCTGTAGGGCTTCTAATTTAAACGGTTTGATAATCGCTATAATTAATTTCATTGGTACTCTCTCCTTCGCAAATCATCTAAAAATATTGCAATGCAATACCTTAGATTTTTCACGAATTGTCCTCAGGTGAATATCTTTTTAATGTGCTCAACCTGAGAACGAAAAGCCAAAAGCATAAAAATATTTTTATTAAAACAATTAATTAACACAAATATAAATACATTAATTTTTATTAACAATTGTTGCAATGCACAACTTATTGACCATAATTTAAGCAAATAAGACTTATTCTTAATCCATTTTGCTGATTAATGAA
>JASLDB010000232.1 GCA_030151665.1 Neisseriaceae bacterium | reverse complement strand
GGTTGCGTAAGAAAGCATAATTAATTTGTTTTAAAAAAAAGCCAAAATAGATATTTTGGCTTTTTTTTAAAACAAATTAATTATGCTTTCTTACGCAACCATACCCCAGATTCAATATGATTAGTAAAGGGAAACTGATCAAACATCGCCATTTTCACAATCTCGTGGGTTTTCACCAAAGTCTGTAAATTCTGATGCAATGTATTTGGGTTACATGATATATACAAGATGTTCTCAAAGCTCGCCACCAATTGCAAGGTTTCATCATCAACGCCTGCTCGTGGTGGATCAACAAAAATAGTTGAAAAATCATATTGCTTAATATCAATATTGGCTTCTAACAATCGACGAAATTCACGATTGGCTTGGTACGCTTCGGTAAATTCCTCGGCAGAAAGTCTGGCAATGGCGATATTGTCAATTTGGTTTTTATCAATATTCCATTTGGCAGCTTGTACCGATGTTTTGGACACCTCGGTAGCCAAAACCTGCCTAAAATGTTGGGACAATGGCAAGGTAAAATTGCCATTGCCACAATACAATTCCAATAAATCGCCTGTTTCAATGGCTTTAGCTTGTTCACAGGCCCATGTGAGCATGTGTTGGCACATTTTCGCGTTGGGTTGGGTGAATCCACCTTCAATTTGTTGATAATGAAATTGTCGCTCCCCCACTTGCAATGTTTCAACCACATAATCTTGGCTTAATACCACTTTTTGACCACGACTACGACCAATAATGTGAATATTTAATGCTTGCTCTAAATCCAAAGCTGCACTACGCCATTCATCACCCAAACGACAGTGATAAATTAGTGTTACCAACATATCGCCGCTTAAGGTTGCCAAAAACTCCACTTGAAACAAGCGATTTTTCAATAATGGATTGGCTTTGATGTGTGTTAGCAATATTGGCATCAAATCATTGATTTGCTGATCAGCCACCGCAAAATTTTCTAAACGAATAATGCTGTCATGTCCTGCTTTTTTACCTGGCTCAAACATGGCATAACAACATTCCTCTGCTTCATGCCAAAGTCGAAATTCGGCACGCATGCGAAAATGACTGGGTGCAGAGGGAAAAATTTCAATACTGGGAATGGCTATATCGTGGAACAGTTCTTGCATGAACTGCTGCTTTTGATTGAGTTGTTGTTGGTAATTCATGATGTTGCCTTTCTGATTGCATTTTTTCCCAATTGTCGATTCAATAAAGGCACAAACAAAAAGGCCAATACTGCACTGATTAACACACCGACCACAATATCAATGGGCCAATGCATCCCTAAAAATAAACGACTGATTAACACCCACTCGGCCCAAACCATGGCCATGGCAGCTAAAAAATACTGTTTTCGTGTCCACCAAAGACACACAGCCAACAAAGCCCAAGTAGCGGCAAATAAACTGTGCCCAGAAGGAAACGAGAACCCCACTTCACTTTGCCAATGCGCTTGTAGATCCTCAGGAACCACACTCAAACCTGACTCATGTTGAACCAACCAATCTTTGCGCTCACCTCTGTCCATGCCATAAAAAACACCACTGCTAATTATCTGGTTATCATCTAGCCAAATCACATAGGGTCGTGGTTCTTTTAATGTATCTTTTACAATGACTTTGACAACTTGGCCACCACCGACCGCCATTGCCAATAGTAGTAAAGAAATCAATAAGGTTTTTGGGCTTAACGAGCGACCCAGTGTCCAATACAATAATGCACAAAACACAGCAATGCTCACCAGACCCCATGGCAAAGCAGCTGTATTGGTTAATAAAATCCAAGTGGACAAGTGATCAATGTATTGATTTTGCCAATGCCAAGCGCTAATCCAAGCAGCAATGGGCACCAGCAAAAGAATAATGGTTGCCACAAAAAGAACTTTGTGAAAAGGCTGTAATCTCATTATCTATGCTTCAATTGCAAATAAAAACTGGCATTATAACCCTTTTCTTTGCTGTATTCTGTGCCATAAGCCGTTCCCATGTAAATTCAGGAAAAACCATGCTTTGCACCGTTTAAGTCATTTATTGATTCCTTTAATGATCATCAACTTTTCAAAATACCTGCAATTGCGCAAATCCATTGATACAAATCAAAAAATTCAATCAAAAATGATTAGACCCCGAAAATATTTTCCGCTATAGTCCTTGGACACATTTATATGACTTTATTCATGCCCTGCATAGACTTATGCAGGGATTTTTTTACCTATTGTCTAATCATCACCCAAAAAACGGTAACCTATGCCCACTTCTGTCATGAAATGGCGTGGATTGGCAGCATCTTTTTCAAGTTTTTGTCTTAGTTTGCCCAAATAAATGCGCAAGTATTGAGGTTCTTCGAGATAATTGGGGCCCCAGACAGCGAGTAATAATTGCCTTTGTGTACAGACCTTGCCTTCATGTCGAACCAACTCCAATAACAATGCATATTCTGTAGGGGTCAAATGTGCCAATTGCCCTTGGTGAATAACACGACGTTCTGCAAAATCGATGATATTGTCACCAAAGGCGTATTGTGATTGGTTTGCTTTTGGTTGCCTTTGCCGCATTTGCGCCCGAATCCTTGCCAATAATTCTGCAATGCCAAAGGGTTTGGTCATGTAATCATTGGCACCAGCATCCAAAGCCTCTACTTTACTTTCTTCATGTTGCCTTGCTGTTAATACGATAATCGGTACATCTGACCATTGCCGCCATTGACGAATAAACTCACAGCCATCCATATCAGGCAGGCCCAAATCCAAGATAATGCATTCAGGTTGCTTGGCTTTGCCGTCCAATAATGCTCGCTCAACATGGTCTGCCAATAAAACGTTCCAGCCTTCTTGATGCAAGGTTTTGCGAATCAATTGTGCAATGGCCACATCATCTTCAATGACCAGTATGCTCTTCGGTACGCTCATGTGTACTCTCCCATTGCGCCATGGATAATAATTGATGTGAAGTATAACTGGCACCACCTGATAAAGGCAGGGCAAATGAAAACACAGCACCTGAATGGCCATCTTCACGATTATGTGCCTGAATTAAACCTTTGTGAGCATCCATAATCATTTTGGCAATGCTTAATCCCAAACCTGAGCCCGTCACATTGCTTTCTTGCTCAGCACGGTAAAATTTTTGGAACAACTGCACCATAGACACATCAGGCAAACCTTTGCCATTATCAATAATGTCCACCCACACCCAATCACCCACAATGCGCACCACAATATTGATTTCAATGGGGTCGGTGCCGTATTTCACACTGTTTTCCAATAAGTTGCTTAATACATGGGCGATAAGTGTGGCGTCAAATTCAATCAAGGGTAAATTCTTGGGCAATTGAACATGTGTTTTAACATCGGGAAAGCCCATGTTCAACGTATGCAAAACACCATGCAAGGTATCATCCAATGCATTCCATTCTTTTTTTAGGTGCAATTGCCCACTTTCTAAACGGGCCATTTCTAAAATATTGTTCACAAAATGTTGTACTTCTTGCGCTGCTCGGTATAAGGAATCTGCACTTTCACGAATGGCTTGGCCATCCATTTTATCCAAATACGTTTTTAAATAATCAGCTTCCCCCACCATCGCAGTCAACGGTGTTTTTAAATCATGGGAAACAGCTGCCAATAATGTATTGCGCATTTTCTCAGTTTCTACTTCCATTAACACCCTGCCTGCTACATCGGCAAAATGCACCCGTTCCAATGTTAAAGCGATCAAACGTGCATAGGTTTCCAATTGACGCCGTGATTCTGGTTGCAATACACTTTCTGGGTCTTCAGCCGCGACAGCCAAAACACCTCGAATACGAATGGGAGCCATCAATGGCATATACAAAATAGGGTGTTCTGGCAAAGTATGGGTGGCGAAACCTGCTGCTTGTTGGTGCTGATACGCCCATTTGGCAATGGATAAATTAATGTGGCTATTTTTGGGTTTAAGCAATTGTTCATTTTCATCTGGCAATAGAAAATACACTTTGGCTTTGAATTCTTGTTGGACATATTTTTCGCCTTGCCGCAAAATTTCATCCTCTTCCAAAAGGCCAGACATGGTTTTGGCGAAATCAAAGAGGTTGATTGCCTTTTGTTCGCGACTATTGGCCTGCAATGCCCTGTGCTTTAAAAAAATTGTCAATTGTGTCGTCAATAAACTCACCGATAACATCACCACAAAAGTAACGATGTATTGCATATCACTCACAGCAAAAGAGTTTTTGGGGTCAACAAAAGCGAAGTCAAACGCTGCCACCGTCACCAGTGCGGTATACACCCCCACCGTTCGACCAAAAAACATACTCGCCCCCACAACGAGTAGTAAATACAACATCACAATATTGCTGTTTTCCAAAGGTGGTGAATATGGCCAAATCAACATGGTCAAGGCAACAGTTAATACCGTCATGGCCGCCATACCAATACCGTGCATGGTTCGGTATCGCCAAGTCGATTTCCCTTGGCTACTTTGGTTACTCAATAGTGCTGCACGGTGATTTTTCGGTTTAGGTGCCACGGCATTGACACTACTCACCTGCATAAAATCCAGCTCACTGGACAAAAATTTCATGTGTGTATTCAACCACATTTGCCACCAACTGTTAATACCACTAACAATGCGGGATAAATTGTGTTGGCGAGCATATTTCACCAATTGTTTGGCATTGCCACCACCATATAACATGGCCGTTTTGGCACCCAAACTTTCAGCAAAACGCAAATCTTGAATCGCCTGTTGTTGCCGAGCTTGCAAGGTTCTGCGCTGTAAACTTGGTGCTTCAACAAACACCACATGCCATTCACAATGCAATTGTCCGACCAATCGGGCTGCGGCACGAATCAAGCTTTCGTCTTTTTCAGCGCCACTGATGTACACCAAAGCCCCAGAGTCAGTTTGCCAAATGGCTTCAATCGACTTTTGGTGTCGATAGGTTTTAACATCGGCTTCTAAATTTTCAGCCGTTTTTCGCAAAGCAATTTCTCGCAAAGAAATCAGATTGCCTTTGCGAAAAAAGTTTTGGGTGGCTTGTTTAATCTTATGACTGGCATAAATCTTGCCTTCTTTTAGCCGTGCCAATAATTCATCTTCGGTGGTATCAACCAACACCACTTCGTCGGCTGCTTGAAAAAAAGCATCGGGGACGGTTTCATGAATCACCACCCCCGTAATATTGCCAATGACATCATTTAAACTTTCTAAATGCTGTACATTCAAAGTTGTCCAAACATCAATGCCCAAACTGAGCAATTCTTCAATATCTTGCCAACGCTTCGGGTGACGAGAACCACCCACATTACTGTGTGCCAATTCATCCAATAACAATAAATCAGGTTTTTGGGCAATTGCCGCATCAATGTCAAATTCAGGCAATTGATGACCATGAAAATCCAACTGATGTGCAGGCAAAATGGGCAAATCCATCAACTGTGCTTGTGTACCAGCACGGTTATGGGTTTCAACCCAACCGATTAAGACCCGTTTACCATCTTCTTGCATTTCTTTGGCGGCTTTTAACATGCTGTAGGTTTTGCCCACACCAGCCACCGCACCAAAGTAAATACGCAATTGACCCCGTTGGCTTTTGTTTAAATTTGCCAACAACTGATCTGGATTGGGTTTTTTGTCCATTTTGCCCTCTGCTTCTTCTATCTACACTTTATTTGACTGGTTTCATCTTGATGCTAAGTTGGTCTAATGCTTGATTCAACACCAATACATTCACCAATGGTACAAACCCAGTCGTCACATTATTTTCAACTGTATTGTCTAGAACATCTTGTACCACTTTGGTATCCCAACCTCGAGCTGCAGCCACTCGAGCCACTTGGTATTGTGCTGCACTCAAACCAATTTGTGGATCCAAACCACTGCCTGAATGGGTGATTAAATCACTGGGAATTTGTTTTTCCCCTTTTTGATTATCCGCCAAAGCAGTCAATCGAACTTTGCTTTCTTGCAATAAAGCTAGATTACTGGCAGACAAATTGGCGCCACCAGAAGCCATGCTATTGTGTGGGTCTTTGGCATTGCTTGGCATGCGGCCCCAAAAATAAACATCTTGTCTAAAAGGCTGTGCCAACAAAGCAGAACCCACTACTTTTTCATTCTGGTAAACCAGACTGCCATCAGCTTGCTTTGGAAACAAAACCTTGGCAGCGCCTGTAACAGCAATGGGATAAGCCACACCCAAAATTAAACTCATGGCAGTAAAAACCACCAACACTGGTCGCATATACATTATTCTGACTCCTTAAAGCATGCCCAACATCATATCAATTAATTTAATGGCCACAAATGGCACCAACATCCCGCCCAAACCATACAACACCACATTGCGACGCAAGGTTTTGCTAATGCTTTCAGCGCGGTATTTCACCCCTTTAAGTGCCAATGGAATTAACGCCACAATAATCAGAGCATTGAAAATCACCGCAGACAACAAAGCCGATTCAGGGCTATTTAACCGCAATATATTCAAAGCGGATAAAGCTGGGTACATCGGCATAAACAAAGCAGGAATCACCACAAAGTATTTGGCCACATCATTTGCCACAGAAAAAGTCGTCAAGGCACCGCGAGTCATCAATAACTGTTTACCCGTTTGCACCACTTCAATTAATTTGGTCGGGTCTGAATCCATGTCCACCATGTTACTGGCTTCTTTTGCTGCTTGTGTGCCTGAGTTCATCGCCACTGCCACATCAGCTTGGGCCAATGCAGGGGCATCATTGGTGCCATCCCCTGTCATGGCGACCAACATGCCTTGGGCTTGGTAGTCACGAATCATTTGCAATTTATTTTCTGGTGTGGCTTCTGCTAAATAATCATCCACACCTGCTTCAGAAGCAATTGCCGCCGCTGTTAATGGGTTGTCACCTGTAATCATCACCGTTTTAATGCCCATTTCACGCAACTGCATAAAGCGCTCACGCATACCCGGTTTGACAATGTCTTTTAACGAAATCACCCCCAAAACACGTTGTCCAACAGATACCACTAATGGCGTTGCCCCTTCTGCTGCGACTTGTTCAACACTTTTTTGCACATCGCTTGGATAAGGCGCTTGCAATGATTCCATATACTGAGCAATGGCTTGAGCTGAACCTTTGCGAATAATGTGCAATTGATTGCCCTCTTGGTAATCTACACCACTCATTCGTGTTTGCGCTGTAAATGGGATATCAACCATATCACCCATCACACTAGCCGCCTCTGGCAATTGATCACTCTCTTGCTTAGCCAAAGCCACAATACTGCGTCCTTCTGGTGTTTCATCGGCCAAAGAAGAGAAATACGACATCAAAATCAATTCTTGTTTATTAATCCCTGGTGCTGGTATAAACGCAGCTGCTTGTCGGTTACCAAATGTGATCGTACCGGTTTTATCCAATAATAAAACATCGATATTGCCTGCATTTTCAACAGCACGACCAGATGTTGCCATGACATTGGCTGCCATCATGCGGTTCATCCCTGCCACACCCACAGCAGACAACAAACCACCAATGGTTGTCGGAATCAAACACACAAGCAATGCCACCAAAGCCAATAAACTAATGGGGTCTTTCGCACCAGCATGGGCAACGCTAAACAATGAAAAACCATATAATGAACCCACCACCAAGATAAACACCACACTCAAAGCCACTAATAAAATGGTTAAGGCAATTTCATTGGGTGTTTTTTGGCGTTTTGCCCCTTCCACCATGCCAATCATTTGGTCTAAAAATGACTCACCAGGGTTGGCATTCACACGAATCACCAAAAAGTCTGATACCAACATGGTCCCACCTGTTACCGAGCAAAAATCACTGCCTGCCGCTCGGATAACTGGGGCAGATTCACCTGTGATGGCAGATTCATCAACAGAAGCCACACCTTCAATCACTTCACCATCAATCGGGATTAATTCTCCTTGTTCAACGCGAACCACATCGCCCATGCGCAAGCTATCACTGGAAACAATTTCCTGTACCCAAGTGCCACCTTGTTTGGTTAAACGTCGAGCATCCGTGGCTTTTTGCAAACTTTTTAAACTATCGCTTTGGGCTTGACCGCGGCTTTCAGCGTAAGCTTCTGCAAAGTTAGCAAACAAAACGGTAAACCATAGCCAAGCAGTGATCGCCAATACAAAACCTGGGTTGCTGCTTTGGCTCAGTAAAGCCTCAATTGACAAAATCGTACAAAAAATACTGCCTAAGTACACAATAAACATCACCGGATTGCGAAATTGCAAAATGGGATTGAGTTTTTTAAATGCGGTCACCGCACTGTTTTTAATTAACGCTTTTGTGTCATGTTGTTCCATGTCGACACCTTTATTTCGCAAATAACTGTAAATGTTCAACCACAGGGCCTAGCATCAAAGCTGGCACATAGGTCAACGCACCGAATACCAATACCACCACCAATAGCAATACAGCAAACAACACGCCCTTGCTCGGTAGGCTACCAGCACCAACCACTTGTCTTTTCTTCGCAGCCAACCCACCAGCAATAGCCAACACAGGCACAATCACCCCAAAACGGCCTGCAAACATGGCAAAAGCCAATAAATAATTAAAGAATGGTGTATTGGCATTCAACCCTGCAAAAGCGCTACCATTATTGTTGGCAGCTGAAGTCAATGCGTACAATAGCTGGCTAAAACCATGGGCACCTGGGTTAGAAACACTTGACCAAGCACTGCTGCTTTGTGTTGCCAACAAAGTACCCAATAAAACCACACTGGGCACCACAAGCATGGCAACCGCTACGGCTTTCATTTCGCGTGCTTCAATTTTCTTGCCCAAATACTCTGGTGTACGACCCACCATTAAACCCGCTAAAAACACGGTCAATATCACCAAAATCAACATGCCATACAAACCAGAACCCACACCACCAAAAACCACTTCACCAGTTTGCATTAAGAACATCGGAATCAAACCACCCATTGGCATTAAAGAGTCGTGCATATTGTTCACCGCACCACATGAAGCTGCTGTGGTCACCGCCGTAAACAATGCCGAAGCCGCGATACCAAAACGACTTTCTTTGCCTTCTAGGTTGCCCATACTCATTAGAGTGTAACCGTTGTCATTGAGCATTTGACTTAATGCAGGGTTATTCATGCTTTCAAAATGGAACACCAATAACACCAAACTCACAAATAACACGCTCATAACAGCGTAAATGGTCAAACCCTGAGCCATGTCTTTAACCATGTGGCCAAAATAAAAACACAAAGCCATGGGAATCAACAAAATCAACACCATTTGTACAAAATTGGTTAAATAATTGGGGTTAGAAAATGGATGGGCTGAGTTGGCATTGAAAAAACCACCACCATTGGTACCCAATAATTTAATCGCCTCTTGCGAAGCATTTGGACCCATTGGCAATAAGCTGCTTTGGCCTTCTAAGCCAGTAAATGGTACATAATCGGCAAAGTTTTGAATCACACCTTGTGACACCATAAACAAAGCGGCTACAAAAGCCATAGGCAAAAGGATGTACAAACAAATTCGCACCATGTCTACCCAAAAATTGCCCAAGTCTTTATTCTCGTGCGCCACCAAACCACGCACCAAAGCAAACACCACCGCAATCCCTGTTGCAGCCGAAACGAAATTTTGCACCGCCAAACCCAACATTTGCACCAAATACGACATGGTGGTTTCACCGGCATAACTTTGCCAGTTGGTATTGGCCACGAAACTCACTGCTGTATTCACTGCCAAATCAAAGCTAGGTGCTGCCAAAGCTTGTGGATTCAAAGGCAAAGTGGCTTGCAACATTTGCAAATCAATCAAAAACACAATGCCCAGTACATTAAATAACACCACAGCAAAAGCATATTGCTTCCATGTCATGCCATCATTGGCTTGAATACCCGCCAATCGATATATCCCTTTTTCAACCGTTCTTAATCCCCACCATCCCTGCCAAGTTTTGCACTTGGACACACAATACAAATATTTGCCCAATGGATAAGCGACCAAAGTCAATACCACCATTAAAGCAGCCAATAACATAATGGCATCAGTTTGCATTTAAAATTCCTCCGCACGGCACAATACATAGATTAAATAAACCAATGCACCGCCTAAAAATAACCAAAAAAGCATGTTTAACATTTTTGCTTTCTTTCTTTGTGTGAATGTTAAGGAGCCATTGTAGGCAAAAGGGTATATAAAACTTATAAAAAAGCATTTACACCAACTATTCAAATAATAAATATTTATTTAAACAATAAATACAATTGCTTATAAAAAATAAACCAAAGTTTACTGAGTCAGGTGTTTTTTGTATTTTACTTTTGCGTAAAATAACCCATCACCCACATATCCTTGCAAAAAGACCATGCAAACAGCCCTACAACAGGCATTTTTGGCCTTACAGCGCAATGCGTTTCCTTTGACTAGAACAACATGGTCGATGCGCCTTGAACGCCTCAATCAATTGGCATCCTTATTAAGACAAAACCAAACTTTGTTTTGTCAAAGCATTGCTGAGGATTTTGGTCATCGTTCACACGATGAAACACTTCTATTGGAAATCTACCCATTATTGCAAGCCATTGCTCACGCTAAAAAACATGGACAGCATTGGATGCGTCGCCAAAAAGTAAGGACACATTGGCACTTATGGCCAGCAAAAGCATATATTGATGTCGAACCATTGGGTGTAGTGGGCATTATTGGTGCATGGAACTACCCTTTATTTTTAAGCATAGGTCCATTGATTGATGTGTTTTGTGCCGGCAATGTGGCGATTTTGAAACTGCCTGAACACAGCCCAAAAACCAGCCAACTATTGGCAAAGTTACTGCGAGAACACTTTACAACAGAGACATTATTGGTATTAACAGGGGATGCAGATGTGGCACAAAACATGTGCCAACTGCCTTTAAATCATTTGATTTTTACGGGTTCAAACCAAGCAGCAAAGGCCATCGCAGCCACTTGCAGTCAACACCTAACCCCATTGACATTGGAACTGGGCGGCAAATCCCCTGCTTGGATTTTGCCCCATGCCAATTTACAGCAATCGGTACAACGCATTATGTCAGGTAAGCTACTAAATGCGGGGCAAACCTGTGTTGCGCCTGATTTTGTGCTATTGCCAAAAAACATGTTAGAACCTTTTATTCTTTTGGCAAAAGCATTTGTTTTGCAGCACTACCCTGATTTAGAAAATAATCCAGATTACACTCGCATCATCAATAATAAACAATTTGATCGCTTATACAAACTCTTAATGGATATTGCCCCAAATCAACAAATCGCCCTTAGCCCATGCCCTATCAAATCCACTGAAAGGCTACTTCCCCCTTACTTAATCACAGAGCAAGGCGATTGTGATTTGCATTTAACCGAAATATTTGGCCCAATATTGCCCATTATCACGTACGAAGACACTGCCAAAGCGGTTCAATATTTGCAGCAACAAGATAGCCCTTTGGCCTTGTATATTTTTAGTGAGAATACAAAAGAGCAACAATGGGCAAGTCAACAGATTGCGGCGGGTGGTGTGTGCATCAATGAAACCTTATTGCATGTTGCCCACCATAATTTGCCTTTTGGTGGTATTGGTTCATCGGGCATGGGGGCTTACCATGGCAAAACAGGCTTCGAGCGTTTTTCACACTTGAAGCCTGTTCTCAAACAAAGAAAACCCAATGCCATGGCATTATTACTACCACCTTATCGTCATCGCTTTCGACGTTTATTGTCTTTTTTACTGCGCCAATGATGGGCTAGTTTTTGCGGTGACGAATTTCCCAACACTGGTGAATTTTTTCATTGCGAAAATCTTCAGGTATTGACTGGTGGGTAATATTCTTCACCTGATAACGACTACTGATGCCGTCATCCAATACAAAACTGCGCAAATTATTAGAGAAAAATAAAACGCCATCTGTCGACAACAATGCCATGGCGCCATCAATTAAAACCTCGTGATCTCGCTGCACATCCAAAATATCCAACATTTTCTTGCTATTGGAAAAACTAGGCGGATCCATCACAATCAAATCAAACTGTTTGCGCTCCGAATACGCTTCGTCTAAATAAACAAAGACATCTTCACGAATGATTTTATGGGCATCACCGTTAATACCATTTAACTCAAAATTGCGCTTGGCCCAAGCCAAATAGGTATTGGATAAATCCACCGTTTCACTGCTAATAGCACCACCTGTTGCGGCATACACACTGAAACTACCAGTATAAGAAAACAAATTTAAAAACCGCTTACCCGCCGCTATGTTACCTACTTTAAAGCGTGTATTGCGATGATCCAAAAATAAACCTGTATCCAAGTATTTGTCTAAATTCACCCAAAATGAACGACCATGCTCATGCACCACAAAATCTTCACCCACCTCACCCGTTTTTTCGTACTGCTCCAAACCTTTTTGCCGTTTACGCATCTTCAAACTAATGTCATCTTTGCTAAACCCAGTCACAAAACAAATGGCTTCCAAGCAATCATCTAGCCAAGCCTTGTGATCACTGGCATGCATTAACCAACCGGTATCCACTTCTTGTAAATGAATTTTGTTTTTATACAAGTCGATAATAAATGGAAATTGAGGAATATCGCGGTCATACAAACGCCAAGCATCTATGTCTTGGCGTTTAGCCCATTTCATCAAATGTTTAATATTCTTACCCAATCGATTAGCGAATGCGGAAGTGTCTGTCATCATCTTAGTATTTCGTGTTGCAAAGTTAGCAGTTTACCTTGATTTCCCACACAGGGCTAACGGTTTTCTTAGGTGATAAACCAATATAACGCTTGACAAACTCAGGCAAAGCAAACTAAAATGAAAGAGATTTGATATTTATCACTTCCAAAATTTTCGAAAAAGAAGTTGTTAATTTGAAGCCATCGTCTTCGACCCCAAATACGTCTGCCATTATCGTGAGCCTTACTGCTCCCATTCTTAATTTCTGCATGCCGTTTAAAGCTTGGTTGTCGCCGATGCCATATTACAGTCTTTATAGTTAGTTAACCCAAAGACTCGTCGGCAAAAACCAGATTAAATGAGCACTTTGCAAAACTTCGTGTTTTGCAAGGTCAGTATTGATTTTTTTTGCTGATCCAATCAGGAATATTATGTCTATTACATTTGCAGATTTAAATTTAAGCCCAGCACTCGTTGATGCCGTTGCAGCAGAAGGCTATACACAACCAACAGAAGTGCAAGCTCAATCTATTCCAGCGGCCATCCGCGGTGAAGATTTACTGGTTTCAGCTCAAACCGGTAGTGGCAAGACCGCAGCATTTTTGCTGCCATCAATGGAACGCATTCAAAAGCGCACCGACAAACCTGGTAAAGGCCCTCGTGTATTGGTTTTAACCCCAACACGTGAATTGGCACAACAAGTAGAAAAAAACGCTAACGCCTATGGCGTCAACATGAAATGGTTGCGCGTTTGCTCATTGGTTGGTGGCACCTCTTTTGGCTACCAAACTCGCATGCTTAACCGCCCTATTGATATCGTTGTGGCAACACCCGGTCGCGTAATGGACCATATGCGCCAAGGCCGTATTGACTTCAGTCGCCTAGAAACCTTAATTTTAGACGAAGCTGACCGCATGTTGGATATGGGTTTTATTGAAGATATTGAAACCATCGTTAAAGCCACACCAGAAGATCGCCAAACCTTATTGTTCTCTGCAACTTTGGATGGTGTAGTGGGCAACTTGGCACGCAAACTCACCAATAACCCAACATCTATCGAAGTGGAACGCATTGCAGAAGAAAGCAAAATTGAAGAGCAACTATTGTATGCTGATGACTTCCGCCACAAAGACCGCTTGCTTGACCATATCTTGCGTGATGCCAATATTGACCAATGTGTTATCTTCACTGCAACCAAAGCATTTGCGGAACAATTGGCTGATGATTTATACGAAAAAGGTTTTGCAGCAGCTTGCCTACATGGTGACATGCCACAAAACTGGCGTAACCGCACCTTAAACGACTTGCGTTTAGGTCGCATTAAAATCTTGGTAGCAACTGATGTTGCTGCGCGCGGTATTGACGTACCAACAATCACTCACGTTATTAACTACGATTTGCCAAAACAAGCCGAAGACTATGTACACCGTATTGGTCGTACTGGCCGTGCTGGTCGCAGTGGTATTGCTTTGACTTTTGCTGAAGTTAAAGAATACATGAAAGTACACAAAATTGAGCGTTACCTAAACCGCCAATTGCCTGAAAAAACCATTGAAGGCCTAGAACCTACCCGCCGTAAACCAAAATCTGGCGCTGGTGGCAATGGTAGTCGTCGTGGTGGCAATGGTGGTAAAGGTGGCTTTGGTGGCGGTCGTCGCGATGGCAATCGTCAAGGTAGCAAAGGTGGCTTTGGTGGCGGTCGTCGTGAAGGCAGCAGCCGTGATGGTAATCGCGAAGGTGGTTCTTTTGGCCGTGACGGCGGTAGCCGTGATGGCAATCGTGCAGACGCGCCTCGTCGCGACCGTGATGGTAACCGCGAAGGCGGTTCATTTAATCGCGATGGCGCTCCTCGTCGTGAAGGTGGCTCTTTCAATCGTGATGGCGCTCCTCGCCGTGAAAGTGGCTCTTTCAATCGTGATGGTGCTCCTCGTCGTGAAGGTGGCTCTTTCAATCGTGATGGCGCTCCTCGTCGTGAAGGCTCATCTGCTCGCCGCGAAGGTGGCTTCAGCGCCCCTCGTCGTGATGGTGGTAACCGCGATGGCGGCTACAAAGGCAAACAAGGTGGTGGCTACAAAGGTGGCAACCGCAGTAACTAAT
>JASLDB010000083.1 GCA_030151665.1 Neisseriaceae bacterium | reverse complement strand
TCCAAATCAAGCATGGGTCAGTGATATTACTTATATTTGGACAAATGAAGGCTGGCTATATCTGGCTGGAGTTAAGGATTTATATACAAAAGAAGTTGTTGGTTATTCACTCGGCTTCAGGATGACGGCTGATTTGGTTTGTAAGGCATTGAGTATGGCAATTCATCACAAAAGACCTGCCAAAGGGTTAATAGTCCACTCAGATCGTGGTGGCCAATACTGTAGCTATGCTTATCGGGATTTGATTAAAAAGCATCATTTATCTGGCTCAATGAGCCGCAAAGGAAATTGTTATGACAATGCACTAATTGAAAGTTTTTGGGCCGTTCTGAAAAATGAACTGATTTACCATGAAAACCATGAAACAAGAATTAAAGCAATAACAGATATTACTCGTTATATAGAGCTTGAATATAACCAAACTCGTATTCAAAAAGGATTGGGTATGCTCACCCCAAGACAAGCTTGGTCTAGGTATTATCGACAAGCTGCATAACAGAATCTATGAAGTTAAAACTTACGGGATTGACGACCTATACCACCAATAACACCTCACAGTTTTGTCCTGTTAGCACATAGTCAATGACCTGCTTGGGCAAAGTAGGGTCGATATACATTAGTGGCAGAAAAATGTCCACCAAGATAGCTTTAGGTTGGCAATGAAATTCTGCTATTAAGGCTTGATGAACTTTTTCTAATGACGTTAACATGAGTAGACCTTTAAAAATATTGATAAAGCATACTGAATTGACCATATAGACGACAAAAACAGATGATTTGGCTTTTATGGGTATTCGCAGAGAATGTTCCGTGTTAATGGTTCCAAGCAACTGTTTTGCCTGTTGTATGTTTTAGATAATACAATGGCATTATTTGCTCGTCTACAATATCGTCATATTTGATTGTCATACAGTATTAATCATCTGAAACAATCAATTATGCTATGTCACACATGGGAATTATTCACTGTCATCGAAGAGGCCATATTGAGGGCGATATCAATACTGTGGGATGATGGTGGTATTGGTGGGACAGGCAATAATCGTTCTTGCCATTGGTGGATGAACTTGATGTTTAAGCGGCCACAGTGCCATGAGGTGATAGATAAAAAAGCCCTGTTACCCAGATTTTGCACTGTGTAACAGGGCGGCAATGAAATCTTGTTCATCTATCATGGTTTAACCTTTAACACAAACCACTTGTTTTAAGGTATACATCACTTCAACCAAATCTTGCTGTGCTGCCATCACAGCATCAATGTCTTTATAGGCCATGGGGATTTCATCAATCACATCGTCATCTTTTCGACATTCAACACCTTGTGTTGCGGCAATTTGGTCATCAAGATTGAATGTTTTTTTGGCTTTGGTACGGCTCATGATGCGGCCTGCACCATGAGAACAAGAGCAAAAGCTTTCTTCATTGCCCAAGCCTCGCACAATAAAGCTTTTTGCCCCCATTGAACCAGGAATAATCCCCAATTGTCCTTTTTGGGCAGACACAGCGCCTTTTCGGGTAACAAACACTTGCTCACCAAAATGCAACTCTTTTTGCACATAATTGTGGTGACAATTGACGGCTTCCATATCGGCTGTAAACGGCTTTTGGATAATTTTTCGCATGGCCAAAATGGTATTGTGCATCATCACTTCACGGTTGTATTTGGCAAATTCTTGTGCCCAATTGACCGCTTCGACATAATCATCAAAGTGCTGAGTCCCTTCTTTTAAATAAGCCAAATTCACATCTGGCAGATTGGCTAAATGTTGTTGCATGTCTTTTTGTGCCAAACTAATAAAATGCATCCCAATGGCATTTCCAACACCACGAGAACCGCTGTGTAACATCACCCAAACATGTTGGTGTTCATCCAAGCACACTTCAATAAAATGGTTACCCGTCCCCAATGTACCCAAATGCCCTCGGTTATTGGTTTTGACTAAATGTGGATGTTTTTCACAAATTTTAGCAAATGTGGGTTGTAGTTTGGCCCAATATTGATCTGCAATTTCAGGTGGCGTGTTCCAAGCGCCAACATCCCGGCCCGTGTGGTTTTTGCTTCGTCCATGTGGAACAGCAGCTTCAATGGCGCTACGCAAGGGTGCTAGGTTATCGGGCAAATCTGATGCCATTAATGAGGTCTTGCAGGCAATCATGCCACAACCAATATCCACACCAACCGCTGCAGGAATAATTGCAGAATGGGTGGGGATCACACTGCCAATGGTTGAACCTTTGCCAACATGTACATCGGGCATGACTGCCAAATGTTTAAAAATAATTGGCAGTTGTGCTGCACGCAATAATTGTTCTTTGGCTTCGCCTTCTACGGGTACACCGTTGGTCCACATTTTGATAGGTTTGTGGTTTTCTTCTTGTAAAATTTGATAATTCATTGTGTTATCGCTTTCTTTTTTGACTGTCGATATCTTTTGACAGGGTGTGGTTATCGGTTTGAATCTTAAATTGTTAGATGAAGTGGTAAGCCCAAACCTGCATTGCCGCCTCAATAAGACACTAGCAAGCGTTCTGCCAAAGTGAAAATAAAATAAAAATCATCTTAAATTAATTTATATCTAATTGATATTTAATGAAATTAAAATAGAAATAAATTATTTTTTAAAAATGGCATTTGTATAAATGGTAAAATTACTATATAAATAGATTGTTAAATATAAAATTAGATAGTCATGAAAAGAATCGCCTTTGGTTTTTTTGGTAATCGAATTGATAACCGTGGTGTTGGCAATAAGCGTTGGCACGTTTGGCGACCAACCTTGGATTTGTGTCGCCAACAAACCTATCCAGTGGATGTCTTGGAGCTGCTTTATCATCAAAATGACCAAGAGATGGTGGATGTTTTGTTGGCGGATATTGCCGTGGTCGCCCCCCATGTGATGGTCAATACCACGGCTATTCATGTAGAAGATGCTTGGGATTTTGAGAGCGTTTACACTGCCTTATTAGACGTGGCAAATGGCTATGCCTTTGATACCGAAAACAATGAATATGTGGTTAACCTCACCACAGGCACCCATGTGGTGCAAATTTGTTGGTTCTTATTGGCTGAAGCCAGATTTTTTCCTGCCAAACTCATGCAGTTATCGCCCGCCAAATCAGGTACGCGAGCGGTTTTCAATGAAAACGTGCGCATGAATATTGCAGCTTTGGGTGAAACCAGCCTGATTAATCTGGATTTGCAACAATATGAACACATTTTGTCACGCTTTACCCAGCAAAGCCAAGTGGCTACGGATTTTTTAAAATCAGGTATTGCCACCCAAAATGCAGCATTTAATCAAATGATTGGTGAGATTGAACGGGTGGCGATTCGCTCACATGCCCCCATTTTGCTAACAGGGCCAACAGGAGCGGGTAAGTCTTTTTTGGCAAAGCGAATCTACCAATTAAAAGCCCAACAAAACCATGTTAAGGGGCAATTTGTTGCGGTGAACTGCGCCACCTTGCGCGGAGATAATGCAATGGCTGCTTTATTTGGTCATCGAAAAGGGGCATTTACAGGGGCAGAAAAAGCCAGGGAGGGTTTATTAAAAGCAGCAAATCATGGCTTGTTGTTTTTGGATGAAATTGGCGAATTGGGTTTGGATGAACAAGCCATGTTATTAACCGCCATTGAAGACAAGTGTTTTTATCCTTTGGGTGCTGATAAAGCCATTAGCAGTGATTTTCAACTGATTGCAGGCACCAACCGAGATTTAAAAAAGGCCGTCACCCAAGGTAAGTTTCGTGAGGATTTGTTTGCCCGTATCAACCTATGGACTTATGCCTTACCCGGTTTAAAAGACAGACTCGAGGATTTACCACCCAATATTGAGTTTGAATTGCAACGCTATGCGAAAGAATACGGCCAAAAACCACGGTTTAAAGCCGCTGCACTCAAGCATTTTTTGTCATTTTCTCAAAGCCCAGAAGCGACATGGCAAGGCAATTTTCGAGATTTAAACGCTGCCATTACCCGCATGGCAACATTGGCCAATCAAGCCCACATCGATGTACCTGAAGTGGATGCAGAAATTGTGCGCTTACAACGTGCCTGGCAGCCAGTGGGGTGCAAAGTACAGCACCCATTATTGCCTGAGCAATTGGATGAGTTTGATGCTTGCCAATTGAATCATGTACTCCATGTTTGCCAAAGCAGTAAAACCTTGGCAGAAGCTGGTAGGCGCTTATTTGCTCAGTCGCGTTTACAAAAAGAAAGCAGTAACGACAGTGACCGTTTAAAAAAATACCTCGCCAAATTCAACCTGACATGGCAGCAGATTGTTTAAATGGTTAGGTGTGCCGTTCGATAAACTTAACCATGTTTCGCCAAATACTCACGACTATTTTAATATGCCCTGATAGTTCACTTGAATACATTGCAGCTTTGAATAAGCAAGCCAGTATTCATCATGAGTTTGATACCATGCCAACGATTAAAAAGCTGCTGTTACAGGCAGCTTAATTTGATGGGGAGTGTGCATGATTGACTATTCTTTTAAGTTCTTCATTCACCCAAATCAAGCTATAAGCCGATATGGGCGTTACCTGATTTATTGATTATTAAACATTTTCCTTTGGCATTTAATATAAAATAGGCCAATAGGGTATTGGTATCGTAAGATTTATGGACTGGAGAATAGAATGTTGATTATTTTTAGTGGTTTGCCTGGTACAGGCAAAAGCACAATAGCGGCTGAGTTGGCCAAACAATTACGAGCGGTTTACTTGCGTATTGATACGATAGAACATGCAATTAAAAAGGCAAATCAATCAGTAGGGGCTGCTGGTTATTTTACTGCGTATGCTTTGGCGTTAGACAATCTGAAATTAAATCATATTGTTATTGCTGACTCGGTGAATCCGCTGACAATCACACGAGATGCTTATCGAAATTTAGCGAAAAATAATGGCTTTGCTTATTTGGAAATTGAAATTATTTGTTCAAATTTAGCAACCCATCAAAATCGTGTACAAAATAGGGTAAGCACCATTGATGGTTTTCAATTACCAACTTGGGAGGATGTTTTACAGCATGAGTACGAACCATGGACAACAGACAGATTGGTCATTGATACTGCAATTTCTCCTATTGAATGGTGTGTTCAACGAATTATTCAATCCATGAGTATTGAAAGTTAGTGCATTTCTTTAAATTTAAATAAATCAGTAAGGCATCTATTGTTAATGGATGCTTATTTATGAAGATAAAAAAAGCCTCAATCTGTTGATTGAGGCTTTTGTGATACCAATATGTTTAATTAAGCATCATCAGATTCATTGCTTGCTGGGGTGTTTTCAGTGCTAAAATCCGCATTGTCGCTGGCTGCATCGCCTTCGATGATTTCTTCATCTTCATCACTTTCAGCAACGCGTTCCAAACAAACCAATTTTTCGCCTTCATCCAAGTTGATTAAGCGAACGCCTTGTGCAGCACGGCCTGTTTCACGAACTTGTTCTACTTTGGTGCGAATCAAAACACCACCTGATGTGATTAACATTAAGTCATCATTTTCTGCCACCAATGCAGCACCCACCAAGTCACCATTGCGCTCACCGGTGTCAATTGCAATCACACCTTGTGTACCACGGCTAGATAAGCGGTAGTCAGTTGCTGGCGTGCGTTTGCCATAACCATTTTCGGTTGCGGTCAAAATCAATTTGTCGGTGTCGATTGCTTCATCACGAACCAATAGGCTAATCACACGAGCGCCTTTAGCCAGTTTCATGCCTCGCACACCGCTGGCATTTCGGCCCATGGGGCGCACACCTTTATTGCCTTTTAGGCTAACAAGGGCTTCTGCTTCTTCGTTTTCAGGGATATCGGCTTCGATTGTGTCATCTAGGTTTTCATCTTCGGCTGTATCAGCACTGTCGTCATGGAATTCATTGAATCGAACGGCTTTACCATTGTTGGAGAACAACATGATTTCATGGCTACCTGATGTTTTGGCAGCACCAATTAAACTGTCATCTTCTTTGAGGTTGATGGCAATAATACCTGCTGTACGAGGGCGAGAGAAATCGGTTAATGGCGTTTTCTTCACTGTACCATTGGCTGTTGCCATGAATACGTATTCGTTTTCTTTAAACTCTTTGACTGGCAAGATGGCGCTAATTTTTTCACCTTCTTGGATTTCCAATACATTGTTGACTGGGCGACCACGACTGTTTCTGCCGCCTTGTGGTAGGTTGTAAACCTTAATCCAATGGCAGCGACCGAAGTTGGTGAAGCACAATAAATAATCATGGGTATTGGCAACGAACAAGGTTTCAATGAAATCTTCTTCTTTGGTTGCAGTGGCTTGTTTGCCACGACCACCACGGCGTTGTGATTGGTAATCTGTCACGGGTTGTGCTTTGATATAACCTGTGTGGGTTAAAGTCACGACCATTTCTTGTGGTGGAATCAAATCTTCATCAGCAATATCACCACCGAATGGGTTGATTTCAGATTTGCGCTCATCACCAAACTGGGTTTTGATCGCCACCATTTCATTGTGAATGATTTCATTTACACGAGCTGGTTTTGACAAGATATCCAATAAATCCAAAATAACCGCCATAATATCGCGGTATTCGCCCACAATTTTGTCTTGTTCTAGACCTGTTAAACGTTGTAAGCGCATGTCCAAAATGGCTTGTGCTTGTACTTCACTTAAATGGTAACCATCTGCTTGCATGCCCAATTGTTCTGCCAAGCCTTCAGGTTTAACCATGCTTAAATCGCTTTCAACGCGGCTTAACATGTCTTCAACCAAACTTGAACGCCAAGGGCGTGATAGCAAGGCAGCTTTGGCTTCTGGTGGTGTTGCGCTGGCTTTAATCATGGCAATGATTTCGTCAACATTCGACAATGCCACTGCCAAGCCTTCTAATACATGACCTCGTTCACGGGCTTTTTTCAATTCAAACAAAGTGCGGCGAGTCACAACTTCACGGCGGTGGCGCAAGAATTCATGCAAAATTTGTTTGATATTCAATAAGCGAGGCTGGCCGTCAACCAAAGCCACCATATTGATACCAAAGCTGTCTTGCAATTGCGTCATTTTATACAGTTGATTCAAGACCACTTCAGCATTTTCATTGCGTTTTAATTCAATGACCACGCGCATACCAGATTTATCGGACTCATCGCGTAAATCAGAAATGCCTTCGATGGTTTTTTCGCGCACCAATTCGCCAATTTTTTCGACCAATTTGGCTTTGTTAACTTGGTAAGGAATTTCATCAATGATAATGGCTTCGCGTTCACTGTTTTTGCCAATGGGTTCAATGTGGGTTTTGCCACGCATCACCACACGACCACGGCCTGTACGATAGCCTTGGCGTACACCAGACAAGCCATAAATGGTAGATCCTGTTGGGAAGTCAGGTGCAGGGATGTATTCAATTAAGTCGTCGACTGTTAATTCGCTATTGTCCAATAAGGCAATAGCGGCATTAATCACTTCATTTAAATTGTGTGGCGGAATATTGGTGGCCATGCCCACAGCAATACCAGAACTACCATTGACCAATAAGGTTGGAATGCGGGCAGGTAATACCAAAGGTTCGTGTTCTGATCCATCATAATTCGGGCCAAAATCCACGGTTTCTTTTTCAATGTCTGCCAATAATTCGTGGGCAATACGAGCCATGCGGATTTCGGTATAACGCATAGCAGCTGCGCTGTCGCCGTCAACAGAACCAAAGTTACCTTGGCCATCAACCAGCATATAACGCATTGAGAAATCTTGAGCCATGCGCACAATGGTATCGTAAACTGCAGAATCACCATGTGGATGGTATTTACCGATAACGTCGCCAACAATACGAGCCGATTTTTTGTATGCACGGTTCCAGTCGTTATTGAGTTCATGCATGGCAAAAAGTACACGGCGGTGTACGGGCTTTAAACCATCACGAACATCGGGTAGGGCACGCCCAATAATCACACTCATCGCATAGTCTAGATAGGAGCGGCGCATTTCCTCTTCTAGACTGATGGCGATGGTCTCTTTTGCAAAAATAGAATCGGTCATCGTGTGCGCTATCATCATAGTAAAAATAACGCATAAGTATAGCATACCTTCACTTATTTGAGCAGCGTTGTTATTGACCTTGTTTGATGTAGTGCCTAGTCAGACATACCCCAAAACTTAATATGCCATTTTAGTTTGTTAAAATCCAAAAAATAGATTTATTCGTTTTGTCAAATAAATGCTTTGATTCAGATTATAACAAAAGTAAGTCGCTAATTTTCTTCATTCATGATTTGATGATGTGTTGATATGTCAAAAGCTTAGTGTAGTTGGCTTATCGTGATTATGCACAATATCTGTGGATAACCTTGTGGATGAATGGTGAATATGACAACTAAACCTAGACAAATCAAT
>JASLDB010000040.1 GCA_030151665.1 Neisseriaceae bacterium | reverse complement strand
GCCAACAACCCAATGCCAGAAGTTGCATAAGCCAACGTTAATAATGTTCTTGCTCCCCATCGAGTTTGCATTTTACCAAATTGTGTTGACACAATGGCTTGAGCAAGAAATTGCGGTGCAATCAACCACCCTGTTTGTGCTGCAGAATAACCCAATATATTTTGATAAAATAAAGCAAAGACAAATAACATACTGTAACCACAAATACCCAAAAGCAGACTGGCTGCGTTATAAGTCAAAAAATCGGCATTGGTTAATAAATGTTTGGGGAATAAAGGGTGGCGGCAAGTTTTTTGTTGCCAAACCAATAAAATAGCTGAGATGGTACAAATGACAAAAGCCATTGCAACCAATGGTGTGTGATTGTCATTCAACATAATTAAGGCATAGGTTAAACTGACAATGCTTAAAGCACTGAGTAGCAAACCGATATAATCAAAATGCACCACCTGTTTATCAAGGTCAGGTGCAATAAAACGATATCCTAAATACAGTGTTACCATGCCAATGGGTAAGTTGATCCAAAAAATACTTTGCCAACCAAAATAATGTACCAATAAACCACCAATCAGTGGACCTGTAACCAAGGAAAGTGCACTAAAAGAACTCCAACTGCCAATCACCTTAGCCCGAGTTTTAGGGTCTTGGAATGCGCTCATTAAGATGGACAGTGCAGATGGAATGAGAATGGCTCCTGCGATGCCCTGAACCAAACGACCTAATAATAACTGGGTAAAATTGGGGGCAATGGCGCACCAAATTGAGCCAATGGTAAAAATAACAATACCATAAAGCCACATGGTTTTTCGACCGAGTCGATTGCTTAATGGACCGACAGCAAGCATTAAGCCACTCATGCACAGGGCGTAGATGTCGATAATCCACTGCAATTGTGACATGGGACTGTTCATTTGTTTTTGGATCACACTTAAAGCAAGATTGACACTGCTTAAGTCGATTAAACAAATAAAGGTGCTTAAATAAATGGCCATTATCAGACCATATTGTCTGGATTGATGTGAGCTTGTCATGTGCAGGATAGCTTTTAATTGATAATTATTATCATTAATATACTAAACCGACCATTGGTCGGTCAAGGGTGAGAATAAAAAATGAATACAGTCAATTTACCCAGTTGTCGACAAGTAGCCTTAATGGATATTGCTGAACAGTGTTTTCTGACACAGGGCTATCAAACCACATCAGTTAATGATGTTGTGCAACAAGCACAAATTGCCAAAGGAACGTTTTACCATTATTTTTCTTCGAAAGAGGCATTGTTATTGGCATTGCAACATCGTTATACCGATGAATTTATTAACACCATGCAGATAAGTTGTGGTGAAAAACAGACGGCTGTTGCAGATTGGTTACAAGCTGCCGTGACATTTTATTTGACCACAGCTAATCGGCATGATGCCTTATTTCATCAATACCCTAATCAGCGCCGCAACGCGTGTAAAGATAGGGTTATTAAACAACTGACAAATTTATTGATGTGGCAAATTGACGCACCACAAAGTATGACAAGTCATTGTCAACAAAAAGCAATCGTTATCTACCATGGTATGCACGCATTGGTGGATGAGGTATTATGGCGTGGTGATAAGCCAAATGAGCAAAGCTTGGTTATGTGTTTGCAGGCATTGTTTTTGCCCATGGTGGCCGATAAAAAATAGATGATTAAAAGGACTTAACATGAAATCATTGTTGAAGTTTGTGGTTGGGTTTTATCTTGTGGTAATGGCGGGTTTTTCGATGGCTGCAGCACACCCTGCAGAAGTACAAATGCAGCAAAATGCAGCGGCAGTCATGGGGGTGATGAATAACAAAGCGTTAAGTGCGGATCAAAAAATTGCTCGCTTAGAAAAATACGCAGAGCAGTATCTAGACTATGAGCGTGTAGCGGCTTTGTCTGTGGGTTTACCATGGCGTGAATTTTCTGCGCAGCAAAAGAAAGATTTCATTGCTGCATTTCAGGACATGATTATTTCAATGTATGCCAAATCAGGTTTGATCGCTGGTGAAGGTGCTCAAATTAAAGTGCTGAATAAAACCCAAGGTACGACAAAAGTGAGTGTATTTACTGAGATTTTGACCAAGAAAAATCAAAAATTCCAAGTAGAATACCAAATGTACAAAGTGGGCAGTGTGTATAAGGTTTACAATATCAAAGTTGAAGGTGCTAGTTTGGTGACTGTGTATCGCAATCAGTTTAATGAAGTGATACGCAAAAAAGGCATCAATGGTTTGATTCAAGACTTGCGTAACAAGTCAATTAAGAAAATTGACAATATTTAATCGGTCCAAATCAAAAATCCCAGTTCATAATGAACTGGGATTTTTTTTACTCACAATGATTCAGTTACTGGATTTTTTACTCACAATGATTCAGTTACTGGATTTTTTTACTCACAATGATTCAGTTACTGGATTTTTTTCTCACCATGCCAAGGTGCCACCTTAAAGAGCAATAACATCCCAGGGATGGCCAAGAAAAAGCAGAGCCAAAAGAAAGAGTAGTAGCCTAGCCATTCAACCAATTTACCAGTTGTGGCATTGATAAATGTACGAGGTACTGCAGATAAGCTGCTTAACAGTGCTAACTGGGTAGCGGTGTAAACAGGATTGGTTTCTCTGGCAATGTAAGCGACAAAGGCAGCTGTACCCAGCCCAACACCAGTATATTCAGCACCAACAACCAAAGCCAATATCCACAATTCACGACCTGTAATGGTATCAAAATGGCCAAAGGAAGACAGCCATACAAAGCCTAAAATGGTCACCATTTGTACGACACCAAATAGCCACAAGGCTTTGTTAATGCCTATTTTTAACATCATGATACCACCGACAATACCAAAAATAATGGCAGGCCAAAGTCCAGCATTTTTGGCAATGATACCAATATGGGTTTTACTGTAACCCATGTCTAGGTAAAAAGGTGTTGCCAGCGCAGTGGTCATGCTATCACCTAATTTGTATAGGAAGATAAACAGCAGCACCATTAAGGCACTGTTTAAACCTTTTCGTGTAAAAAATTCCTGAAAAGGCAATACCACGGTTTCATACAATGAGCGTGGTGGTTTATTGTTTATTGTTGGCTCTTTGGCTAAAAATAAACTAAAAAACACCCCAGGCAACATGAAAAAAGCGGTAATGGCAAATACCCAAGGCCAAGGCATGTTATCCGCTAAAATTAATGATAAAGAACCTGGAATCAATGCCGATAAACGGTATGCATTGACATGGATGGAGTTACCCAGCCCCAATTCTTTATCGTTTAAGATTTCACGGCGATAAGCATCGATGACAATATCTTGTGTCGCAGAGAAAAAACACAAAATAGCAGTTAAGGCGAAGATAGCATCATAGTGACCACTTGTATTGCCCAAAAAAGCATAAGAAAAGAGGATGACAATTAAGGTGATTTGAGAAATCAGCATCCAACTTCGACGTCGCCCCATGAATGGCAATAAGGTAAATCTATCAACAGCGGGTGCCCATAAGAATTTAACAGTAAAAGGCAATTGTGCCAAAGAAAGGGCCGCAATGAGGGTTAAGTCCATTTGACCTGCTTTTAGCCAAGCAGGGATTAAATTAATGACAAAAAATAGTGGTAAGCCAGAACTAAAGCCCATAAAAATACACAATAGCATTTTGTAGCTGAATATTTTTCGCCAAATACTGCGTTCTTCAAAAGGGATGTCTTTGGTCGATTTAATGTTGTGTTTTGATTCCAAAGGGCTCTCAGGTTGTACTGACATATTCATTCTCAATCGGTTAAAGTGTCGATTTTTGGGTGATTTGACGGGGCTAGCATACACCCATTTTAAAATGGCTATCTCTATATCTGGCAACATGTGGTGCTAATGCGTTGCTGATACTGATGGGTATTGAGCCATGATTATTGTCTTAAAAAGTAGATTGATAGGATTTTGTTTCAATTATTTGTAGGATTAATCATGCTTAATGTGGCCCATATTCTGCCATGTTATTGGGTAAATCACCAACATGATACGCTGATAAAAGGCTTCTTGCTGTAACTTTCATGGTGAGTTGCTCAGAAGAGCGTTAGAAAGATGGTTAGTTGGAATCGTTTTGACAAGATGCTGAATAAGAAATAGCCCATGTAGGGCTATTGAATGAATGATGTTAAAAGACAGTACCAGTATTTAGCGGTCTAGATACTGTTGATCATGGTCTTTTTTGGGCGCTTGGTAAGTATCATCACTGACAGTGAATTCACCCTCAATAACATCATCTGCGGGATTGCTTTTGCGTTTTCGACCCATAAAATCGGTATTGATGTCAGCATTAAATCCACCTGAGGTATTGATTTTTTTGCCGCCTTTGAAAGGTAGCATCAAAATGGCTGCAACAATGTCCGAAGCAAAGCCTGGGCTTAACAATAATACCGCAGCGAAAACATAGCGCATGGGCCAAAGCATTTGATAAAGCGATAAGCCCTCGCTGTTATTGCGCAAAACCGATCCGGCAAGAAAAATACCCGATAAGCCAACATTGCGTAACATCCAAGAACCCAAGAAAAACTGTAAGACCATTAAAAGTATGGTCGCAAATCCACCAATTGCATTGCTCATTAGCACAATGGAAATGACTTCTAATACGGCTAAAGCAATAAAGGCAAAGCCAAAATAACGCATCACGGTTTGTTCCTTGAACAAAAAAACTTATAGATAATAGTGGGTGATGTTAGGGCAAATTTCAAGTTTAATTTTTTTTTATTTGCATGAACTTACGTTATGCATAAAAAAACTGCCCAATTAATGGGCAGTTTGTATGGGTTGTCAATACTTTACACCACAATGTTGACCAAGCGTTTTGGCACGATAATCACTTTTTTCGGCGTTTGGCCGTCTAAGAAACGAACAGCGCCATCTTGGCTCAATGCCAATTGTTCAATGGTGGCCTTGTCCGCATCCACTGCCACGGTAATTTTACCGCGCAATTTGCCATTCACTTGTACCATCATTTCAATTTCAGATTGCACCAAAGCACGACTATCAACTGTTGGCCAACCAGCATCCCACAGATTGTCATCACGCAATTCATTCCACAAGGTATCGCAAATGTGCGGCACAATGGGCCACAACAAGGTCAATGCGGTTTCCAGAACCTCTTGTGCCACTTGGCGTTCAACTTCTGTTGTGCGTGGGGTTTTGTCATACTGGTTTAACAACTCCATCACAGCGGCAATCGCCGTATTGAAGTGTTGGCGACGGTCATAATCATCATGAACTTTGGCAATGGTGTTGTGCAACTTAAAGCGCAACTCTTGTTGTACTTTGTCTAAAGAAGCATGTTCACCAGTAAATACAGTGCTTTTGCCATTTTGCGTGAAGTCATACACTGTACGCCACAAGCGGCGCAAGAAACGGTTAGCACCTTCTACACCAGCATCAGACCATTCCAGTGACATTTCGGGTGGGGCAGCAAACATCATGAATAAACGCGCCGTATCTGCACCATAAGCATCGATTAACTCTTGTGGGTCAACACCATTATTTTTCGATTTTGACATTTTTTCAATGCCACCAATGTCAACATGACCACCATCAACACGGTGTGTCGCGCGGATTGGATGACCTTTGTCATCGGTTTCCAATACCACATCTTGTGGGGCAATGTATTCAATACCACCGTTGGCTTTTTCACGAGAATAGGTTTCACAAACCACCATGCCTTGCGTCAATAGGCGATTAAACGGCTCATTGACATTCAATAAGCCTTCATCACGCATTAACTTGGTGAAGAAACGGGCATAAAGTAAGTGCAAGATGGCGTGTTCAATGCCACCAATATATTGGTGTACAGGCAACCAGTACTGTGCGGCATCTTTATCAACCATGCCTTGGTCATTTTGAGGTGAAGCGTAACGTGCAAAATACCAGCTCGACTCAACAAATGTGTCCATGGTATCGGTTTCACGCTTGGCTTGACCACCACATTTTGGACAAGTGGTTTCATAGAATTCAGGCATTTTGGCCAACGGTGAACCTGCACCATCAGGTACCACATCTTCAGGCAAAACAACAGGCAATTGATCTTCAGGAACAGGAATATCACCACAGCAATCACAATGTACGATTGGAATTGGGCAACCCCAGTAACGTTGGCGGCTAATGCCCCAGTCACGTAAACGGTATTGCGTTTTGGGTGCACCAGCATCTTGGCTAGATAATTTTTGTGCCATGGCATCAAATGCCGCTGCAAAGTCCAAACCATCAAATTCACCACTGTTGCACAAAATGCCATGCTCGGTATAAGGTTCAGTTAATGTTGTGGGCAAAACATCACCATTGTTTGGTTGAACAACGGTTTTGATGGGTAAGTTGTATTTGGTAGCAAATTCAAAATCACGCTCATCGTGAGCTGGAACGGCCATGACTGCACCATCACCATAACTAAACAAAACGTAGTTAGCCACCCAGACTTCAACTTTGTCACCACTTAATGGATTAATGACAAAGCGACCTGTCGCCATGCCTTTTTTCTCCATGGTCGCCATGTCTGCTTCGGCAACTGAGCCGGCTTTGCATTCAGCAATAAAGGCTTGCAAGGCAGGGTTGTTTTCGGCTGCTGCTGTTGCCAATGGGTGCTCTGCGGCCACGGCCACATAAGTTGCACCCATTAAGGTGTCTGGGCGAGTGGTGTACACTTGCACAAAATCAGCATGGTCACTGGCTAAACCTTGTTTGCTATCGCTGGCCAATGCAAAACGAACTTGCATACCACGTGATTTGCCAATCCAGTTGCGCTGCATGGTTTTTACTTGTTCTGGCCAATGTTCTAGCTCATCCAAGTCATTTAGCAATTCTTCCGCGTAATCAGTGATGCGCAAGTAATACATGGGGATTTCGCGTTTTTCGACCAAAGCACCAGAACGCCAACCGCGACCATCAACCACTTGTTCATTGGCCAATACAGTTTGGTCTACTGGATCCCAGTTCACCATGCCGCTTTTTTTGTAAATAATGCCTTTTTCAAACAGGCGCACAAATAGCCATTGTTCCCAACGGTAATACTCAGGTGAACAAGTGGCGATTTCTCGTTCCCAATCAATTGCAAAGCCTAAGCTTTGTAACTGTTTTTTCATGTAGGCAATGTTTTGGTAAGTCCATTTGGCGGGTGCCACTTGGTTATTCATGGCTGCATTTTCAGCAGGTAAACCAAAGGCATCCCAACCCATGGGTTGCATGACATTAAAGCCTTTTAATAATTTGAAACGGCTTAGCACATCACCAATGGTGTAGTTGCGTACATGACCCATGTGTAGTTTGCCCGATGGGTAAGGGAACATTGATAGGCAATAAAAAGGTTCTTTGGTAGTGTCTTCTTTGACATTGAAGACCCGTGCTGCATCCCATTTCGCTTGGGTAGCAGGCTCAATACTGGAAGGTTGGTACTGTTCTTGCATGTTTCAAACCATTAAGAAAAATAAACAAAAAATCGGAAAGTTAAGCAGAAAGTATAACAGCTTTAAATTGCAAAAGGGCAGGTAAACGGGCTTGTTTTTTACGGATGTGGACAATATTGTCGTTAAAATGAAGCGCATAGAAACGAAGTGCTTTTGAGATGCTATCGCATGAGGGGGAATACAGTATTGAGAAGGTGACATTGGGTTAATGGTGTTTGTGGATAATGCAGACAAAAAAAGGACCCTCCATGCCAAGGGATAAGCATGAGGGTCAATACATTGCGGGGAAAACGTCTTACTCACTACAAACACAGTTGCTTAAGGGGAAAAAGCTTTAACTGTTGGGATTCATTCTACTTTGCTAAGTATTAACTGCTGTTAATAGTGAGTTAAGGTCTGTAAGGTTTGTCTTAAAGAGTATTAATGTAAAATAGCCAATAAAATAAATAGTTTGTATGGTGAGTAAAACAGATAAAAAAAGCACCTATATCCAGGGGTAAGATATAGGTGCTAAAACTCATAGCGGGAAAATGTTGCTTACAGCTGCAACCTCATTGCAAGGTTACGAGTATATAGAGTGGTCTAGTGTCCAGAAGTTCCTAAAAAGATGATTATTTAGTCAATTAATTTCTAATTGACTGTTTTTAGGTGTACTTATATTAAAATTTGGGTAGATTTATCGATAGATAATGTGCCAATAGCCGACTGCTTAAGCCTGTTATAAATAAAATATTGAGGGTGAAATTGTTTAGCCAATCAAGTTGACCCAAAATAAAAACCGCGACTGCTAATAAAATGGCCACAGTGCCATAAAAATCTTTTTGTAAAACGACAGGCATATCATTAACCAAAATATCACGCATGATGCCACCACCAACGGCTGTTACAAATGCCAGTGATGCAACACCAAATAAATTTAAGTCAAATAATAAACCGACTTGGGCACCGGTTAAGCTAAAGGCAACCAGGCCTATGGAATCGGTGATGATGAATAAATTGTGCAAGATTTTTTTGTCTCGGCGTTCTAAGTGAAGAAGCCAAGATACTAATAAAGTGATGGCCACAACAATTAAGTTAATGTATTCAGTAAAAACTTGAGGTGTACGACCAATGACCACATCACGAACCAATCCGCCACCAATGGCTGGCAGTAGTGCCACAATAATAACGCCAAGCATGTCTAAGCGTTTACGATAGCCAACCAAGTAGCCAGAAAAAGCAAACGCAGCGGTGCCAATGATGCCTAATAGGGTGGTGGTAATCATAAGTGTTGATTGTATACAATTGAAGTGGGCGGCTATTATACGATGATGTTACTGTTTTAAGCCATGTTTGTCAGCCAAAGCCCTTTTGTTTTAAGTATTTGCAGCTTTGTCGCGACAGTTTTTAAGGGTAATGGTTAGAATTGATTATGCCAAAGGTATGATTGATGGTGTTGGTGTTTTGCAAGTTTTTTTACTCGGCCAGTAACTTTCGTTAAAATACCGTTTTATTGTCATCGAATACGGTGATTTGTTTTTGTGGTCACACGAAGGAATCAACATGTCTGCAACACCCAAAACCTTACCCAAACGCACAGTGTCGGTTGCACCCATGTTGGATTGGACGGACAGGCATTATCGGTACATGGCCAGAGAGCTTAGCCAAAATGCGTGGTTATACAGTGAAATGGTGACCACAGGTGCTTTGATTCATGGACACAAAGACCGATTTTTGGCATTTAGTGAGGTTGAGCAACCGGTGGCTTTGCAATTGGGTGGTAGTGATCCGCAAGATTTGGCAACGTGTAGTCGTTTTGCAGAAGATTATGGCTACAACGAGGTTAATTTGAATTGTGGCTGCCCTAGCCCTCGTGTGCAAAAAGGGGCTTTTGGTGCGTGTTTAATGCAAGAAGTTAATTTGGTTGCTGATTGTTTAAAGGCCATGCAAGACAGTGTGAGTATTGATGTAACAGTCAAGCATCGCATAGGTGTGGATAAACAGACAGAATACAATACGGTATTGGATTTTGTGGGGGATTTACACCAAAAAACCGATTGTAAAACCTTTATTGTGCATGCTAGAAATGCATGGTTAGATGGTTTGTCACCCAAAGAAAATCGTGAAATTCCGCCATTGAAGTATGATTTTGTCTATCAATTGAAAAAAGATTTTCCGCATTTGGAAATTATCTTAAATGGTGGTGTGAAAACCAATGAAGACATTCAAAACCATTTGTTGCATGTAGATGGGGTGATGGTTGGGCGTGAGGCATACCACAATCCCATGATTATGGCCGCTTGGGATGCTTTATTTTATGAGGATGTTCACCGCGAAGTGGACTTGGATGTGGTGGTGGCAAATTTAACCGCTTATGCTGCAGCACAAATTGAATCGGGTCATGGAACAACCATGCGACACATGGCAAGGCATTATTTGGGTTTGATGCATGGCCTCAAAGGTGCAAGATTGTGGCGACAGCGTTTGTCAGATGCCCATTATATTCGTGAGAATCGCGCAGAACTCATTAGTGAAACATGGCAGAACATGAAAATGTATCAACAGCCCAGATCTGAATAAGTCTGTTTGGCAATAAAAAAAGCACCGGAAGGTGCTTTTTTATGGTTGATTTACCGTTTATTGGCTTGGTAAATGGGCATAACATTCGGTAATTCACGTTTAATATTGTCGATGCGGTTGTTGTTGGTTGGGTGAGTGGAAATCATGCCCTCCAATGTGCTATTGCCTGCACCACCACTGTATTGATTCATTTTTTCCCACACAGTGACAGCCGCTTGTGGGTTGTAACCCGCTTTGGCCATGAGTACTAGGCCACCTTTATCAGCATCGGCCTCTTGGCTGCGTGAAAAAGGTAAATTCAAACCAAACTGTTCAACCAATCCGGCTGTTTTTTGCAAGGTATTGGGGTCAATATTGCTATTGGCACCAATCACACTGGTCAACACTTGCAAAGCAGTGGTGGTCACCACTTTTTGACCAATGGCTTTTTTACTGTGTTCATGTAAGGCATGGGTCATTTCATGGCCCATGATGGCGGCAATTTCATCATCAGATAAATTGATGTTTTCCACAATGCCAGTGTAAAAAGCCATTTTGCCACCTGGCATGGCCCAAGCGTTCATTTCTTTGGAGCGTAAAACACTAATTTGCCATTGAAAAGGGACACCTGTTTGATTGGCTTGGTTGGCATAAGGCACCATGCGATTAAAAATAGCATGAACACGTTTAGCAGTATTGGAACTGGTGTCTAAAGCGCCTTGTTGTTGGGCACTTTTTAAGACTTGTTGGTAATTTTGGCTGGCATTGGCATTGACTGCTGTGGTATCAGCACCAACTAAATCAGCTGCTGTGGTGCAGCTAGACAATAAGCCAATAGCGGTTATTGAGGTAATGAGGGCATTTTTCCATTTTGGCATGGTCTTCATGGCGAGTCTCTTCTTAGTGTGTGGCCTAATATTAGGCAGATATAGACTGTATAGCACAAAAAATAAACCACACCAAGGTATCTTACTTTGGTGTGGTTGGATGGAGAGATTATTTATTGGGCAAAAGCAGCATTGACATCACGCAGTGCTGTGCGCACACCTTCTTCAATCACTGGATGGTAAAACGGCATGTCTAGCATGGCAGGAATGGTCATGCCTTGCTGGTGTGACCAAGCCAGTAAATGCGCTAAATGTTCTGCTGCTGGGCCAAAAATTTCAGCACCTAAAAATTGTTTGCTCATCTTGTCCGCATAAACCCGCATGTGGCCTTTATTGACACCCATAACGCGAGAACGACCTTGATTGTGGAAAGAGACTTGACCAATGGCTAATACTGCTTCACCCATGTCTGCGATCAAGTCTTGGTAGCGGGCACCAACATGGGCAATTTGTGGGTCACTAAACACCACACTCAATAGACTGCGGCGTAGACCCGAATGGATTTTTGGGAAGCTGCCCGCATTGGCACCAGCAATACGACCTTGGTCTGATGCCTCATGTAATAAGGTCAATTGATTGGATGCATCACCTGCAATGAAAATATGGGGGATGCTGGTTTGCATGGTGTGTCGGTTTGCTATTGGGACACCACGGTTATCTGTTTCCAAGCCCAAAACAGCCAAATTCAAATTATCAACATTGGGTGTTCTACCAGTAGCTGCCAAAAGATAGTCCACTTCAATGGCATGGTTTTGACCATTTTCTTCATAGGCGATGTGTACTTGTCGATTGTCTGTTAAGCGAACTTGGGTTTTGGTGTGCAAGTGTAGGTTCAGTTCTTCTGACATAATGGTGGTGGCTTTGGCCAATACCACAGGGTCCGTTATGCCACCCAAAGAGCCACTGCGACCAAAAATATGCACAGTAACACCTAATCGGCTAAGGGCTTGACCCAATTCTAAACCAATCACGCCAGTACCAAAAACAGCTATGCTATTTGGCAAGGTGTCCCACTCAAAAACATCATCATTGACAATTAATTTGTCTTCTAATGTTTGCCATTCAGGCAAGATAAATGGACGAGACCCTGTGGCAATCACAATGCGCTTGGCGGTTAATGTGGTGTGGTCATCGACTTGGATGGTATGGGCATCAATGAATTGTGCACGACCAAGAATTTTGTTGTCGAATTCTTCAACATCTTCTAATACAAATCCAACGAAGCGATCGCGTTCTGATTTGACACGTTGCATCACTTCATGGCCATCGACACGGATATTGCCATCAATGTGTACACCAAAAAGATTGGTGTGTTGGGCGTGGTGCACAGCTTCTGCTGCGGCAATGAGTAATTTGGATGGCATGCAACCCACTCGGGCACAAGTGGTGCCAAAATGATGGTCTTCAATCAAATAAACGCTATTGGTGTGTTGTCGAGCAGTGCGATAAGCACCCATACCCGCAGAACCGCCACCAATAATAACCACATCGGCTTGAATGTGTTGCATGTCCACTCCTTAAACTTTGATGAATGTGTTGTCTTTGCTAAATGAGCGGCACGGATTAGCATGCCGCTGGATTAACACAGAATTTTATTTATTAAAATAAGCGTCTAGTTCTTCGCTGCCGCCAATGTATTGGCCGCCAATAAAGATTTGAGGTACTGATGTTTTATTGGTAATGGCACGAACTGATACAGTGCTGGCATCTTGTCCCAAAACGATTTCTTCAAATGCCAAACCTTTTTCTTTAAGCAATTGTTTGGCTTTTGCACAGAATGGGCAACCTGGTTTGGTAAAGACTGAAATAGAAGGTTGATCAGTAAAGCTAGGGTTGATGTAACGCATCATGGTATCGGCATCTGATACTTCAAATGGATCGCCTTCTTTTTCTGGTTCAATAAACATTTTTTCAATCTTGCCATCTTTAACCAACATTGAGTAGCGCCATGAGCGTTTACCAAAACCAATGCTGTCTTTTTCAACCAACATGCCCATGCCATCGGTGAATGTGCAGTTGCCATCAGGGATGAAGGTAATGTTTTCTGCTTCTTGTGATGCTTTCCAAGCATTCATCACAAAGGTGTCATTAACCGATACGCACAAAATATCATCTACACCACATTGTTTAAATTCTTTGGCCAATTCATTGTAACGAGGCAAATGGCTAGAAGAGCAGGTTGGGGTGAATGCACCAGGTAAAGAGAAAACAATCACGGTTTTGCCTTTAAATAAATCATTGGTGCTAAGCGTTTCCCACGCATCATTTTGGCGGACGGGGAAAGAGCAAGTAGGGATAGTTTGGCCTTCTTTGTTAACTAACATAAACAACTCCTGTGGGTAACGTGAATCAAAGAATCAAATAAAATAACAAAACACAATGTGTTTCGAACTGTTGCTATTATGGCAGGGATTTTGCTTTGTGGTGTTGATTTGTTTATATGGTTATCATAGTTTTAAACTATTAAAAAAAGCTATCGCAAATTAATTAACGATAGCTTTTTTATTTATTGCTGTTGAAAGTTTTGCATAATAGCGGTTTGTGCGGCTTCTTTTAAATCAAATCGACTCTCATGTGCACTACTGGCAATCGGCGGGCTAATATCCAAGCGAATTATCAAACCATTAACACTCACCACTTGCCACAAAGACTGAAATAAATTGACCGAATTATCATAAATGGGTGCATCACAAATGCTGCCATCTTGATTTAAATAGGTAATGCAAATAGGTAGGGTGGGCTTTTGGCTGTCTAAGGCAGATTGGAATAAGGCAGCCTTAAAGGGTTGCAAGTTTTTACCATCGACAATGCGTGCTTCAGGGAAAAAAGCCACAGTGACATTTTCTTGTAATTTTCCAGTGATGATTTGATTAATGGTGCTGGAATCTTTGCGATTATTGCGATTGATATAGACGGAACCACCATTGGTCACAATGCGACCAATCAATGGCCATTTGCTGATTTCTTGTTTGGCAATAAAGCTCATCGGCTGGATGGCCAACAGTGCAAAAATATCCAACCATGAAGCATGGTTGGCAACCACAAGGTGATTGTCATGAGATAGGTTTTCTTGCCCATGAATATCAATATTGATATCCAAGGCTTGTAAAATAGACAAAGCCGCTTCTTTTTGTTTGATAATTTTGCCAGGATTGGGGTCTTTTTCAAAATTTTTGCCAAAAATGCGCAGTTGGGCGAATAACCAAGCCACTAATAAACATAAGCGTTTAATGCGTTTAAAAAAGCCGACAGTGGCTTTGGGTTGTTGTATTTGTTTTTCCATTTTTTGATAAAACCTACTGATTATTGTTGGCAATTGGGGCAGTAAAAACTACTGCGGCCAGCAATTTTTTGCTTTTGGATAAGGGTTTTACACGCATGGCAATGCAAATTATCACGACCATATACATGGTATTGTTGCTGGAAATAGCCACTCGTGCCATCGCTATTCACAAAATCACGTAATGTACTACCACCTGCGGCAATGGCGGCGGTTAATACTGTTTTGATGTTGTTGGCCAGTATGGTGCATTGGTTGATATCTAAATCATGGCAGGCAGTATCGGGTAAAATGCCACTCATGAATAAGGCTTCATTGGCGTAGATGTTGCCCACACCAACCACCACTGCATTGTCCATTAAGGCAACTTTGATTTTGCGTTTTTGCGTGCTAATTTTTTGATGTAAATAATGGCCATCAAAATCGGTTGATAAAGGCTCAGGCCCTAATTTTTCCAATAAAGGGTGAAATTCGCTGGCACCTGCAAACCACAGAACTGCCCCAAAACGACGAGGATCGTGATAACGCATAACTGTACCATTGGCAAAATGCCACTCAACATGGTCATGTTTTTTGGCGGTTGTGACGTTATCTGGAAAATAAATGCGTAAGCTACCAGACATACCAAGGTGAATGAGTAATACACCAGTTTGGGTTTCAATGAGCAAATATTTCGCACGGCGTTTAACCGATACAATGGTTTGCCCCATTAGTGTCTGAACGAAATCTTCTGGAATTTTCCAACGCAATTGGTGTTGACGCACAATAACATTGGTGATTGTTTGGTTCTCAATATAAGGAGCAATACCACTTTTTGTGGTTTCAACTTCTGGTAGTTCTGGCATACAAAACAAGCAGTCTTTATTAGGTATTTAATGAATATAGACCTTAGTGTACTGTATTTATTTCAGTGCGCCTACATAAGTTCTCATGGATTTGGCATGTATCCTTACCCAAATATACAATTGATTGTGGTAAAGTAAATATTCTTCAAACTGCATTAAAGAATGTTTTGTATGCCTTCATTCAAACGCTTATTGATTCAGACAACGACTTCATTGGCTTTAATTAGCATAAGCCAAGGGGTTTTTGCGCAACCTGCAACCACCAAAATTAATGAAAAAGCAACGGCAATTGGCAGTCAACCCAAGTTGATTTTGCAAAAATTATTGCGCAGTAAAGGCATGACCATTAAAACCACAGAGCAAGAGGCCAAAGAGGAGGCTGAGCGCTTACAAAATGTTTCGAAGCGTGCAGATAATGTTTTTGGTCTGTTATTAAGTGAGATTGCGTATGCCAAAGGTGATACGCTTCCCGCATTGTTATCTTATCAAGTGTTATTAAACCGCAGTGGTTCTCCTGAAATAGCGGAACGAGCTGTTGATTTGGCTTTAGAAAACAATGCTTTTGACTTGGCTGATCAAGCTTTGAGTATTTGGAAAAGCATTGAGCCCCATCCGTCTACTGCACAAAAACAAATGCTCTGGGAGCGTGATATTCGCATGGGACGCACAGAAGGTGCGTTTTCTCCATTGCCTGAGTTATTGAAAAATGCCAATGAAATGCAAGTGCGTCGAATGTATTTGCAACTGGCACAATTGAGCATGACAGATCCCGAAGCGGCTTCTAAAGGTGCTAAAATTGTGCATCAAACCGCCACCAAGTATCCTGAATTTTCAGAAGCTGCGATTGCTGATATTTTGTATTCGGCTTTGGATGGTAATCAAAAAGATGCTATTAAAGGTTTACAACGGTTGTCAGCAGCCGATGGTGATATTCGTCCAGCAACACAATTGGTGTTGGGGATTATTGCCCAAAAGCAGCCTGAGTTATTGGTAGCGTTCTTTGAATCAACACCCAGCAGCAAAATGTCACCTATGTGGCAAATACTGGAAATTGAAACCTATATGCATGTCAAAAATATTGACAAAGCTTATGAGTTACTCAAAGCGCAATTAATCAGCAATCCCAGTCCGAATCCCGATTTGTATATCCAAGCAGGTTACTTGGCAAAACAACGCAAAGAACCCAATGAAGTCGTCGATGGCCTGTATGAGCGAGCATTTACTTTGGGCAATCCCGATCAAAAAAGCAGAGCTGCATTGATGATGTCCGTTTTTAGCTTCCAAGATAAAAATGCTGAAAAAGGCATTTTGTGGGCCAAACGAATTGCCTCTCCTCGCTTGGCATTTGATAAAAATTTATTGTTGGCTTCTGCCGCTGCCGAGAAAAAAGACTGGGTAGGTATGAATAAATACCTCACTGTTGCTCAAACTTTGGATTCAACAAGTGGTACGGTATTCACCAATCAAGATTTGATTCAATTGTACTTTATGGAAGTTGCTGCTGCGACTAATCCGCAACAAGGCTTGTTGCGATTAAATGAATTGCTCAAAGCGCAACAAAAAAATCCCAAAGCCACGGTGAATGATATTGCTGATATTTATTACCAACGTGCCATTTATAAATCCGATATTCTAGGGCAGCATACTAGCGCGGTTGAAGATTTGCGTCAGCACCTGAAAATGAAACCCAATGACGCCGAGGGCATGAATGCTTTAGGTTATACCCTGTTGGAAACCCCCAATGGGGCCGCCGAGGGCTTGGCATTTGTTAAAAAAGCGTATTTGCTGTTGCCTGATAGCCCCCATGTTTTAGACAGCATGGGTTGGGCATATTACAAAACAGGGGATTTGCCACAAGCCAGAACCTATTTAGAACAAGCTTATGAAGCACAGCCGACGGATGATGTGGCTGCTCATTTGGGTGAAGTATTGTTTAAAATGGGTTTAAAAGATGAATCCAAAGCCATGTGGCAAGAGGGCTTAAATCTCATGGGTGAGTCCTATTTTAAAAGCAAAAATGCAAAACAAAGCATCTTGTATGAAACGATGAAGCGATTTGGTGTGCCTATTATTCCTGCCACTAAAGCTGCTCAGCCAGAAGGACAATAACCATCATGGTGAAGAAAATACACAACTGGGCATCAATTTTGATGCTCAGTTTTTTATCTGCATGTAGTACACAAACGTGGATGGGCACTCAAGATTGGCAAGATGGCCTTACACAGAAACATTATTTCGACAGTGCTGGTCGTTTGGCCGTTAAGGTTAAAGACAAGGGGTCTTACGCTAATTTTGATTGGATAAGCCAAGGTGATGTACAAAATATTAACGTGAATACACCACTTGGTAATACAGTTGGCCAGTTGTGCCAAGATACTCAAGGGGTGATTGCCACTAATAGTAATGGTGAGCAATTTACAGCTAGCAGTGCTGAAGAGCTTAGCCAACAGCTAATGGGCTTTTCGGTTCCTTTAGCGCATTTGGATCAGTGGGCTGCCGGTTACTGGGTACACAACCAACCACACAAACTGAATGCAGACGGTTCCTTGATGCAAATGGGTTGGACCATTCGCCGGCAATTGACAGCAGATGGAACAAGCCCAAAAGAATTGTTATTGAGTAATGACAATCTGACTATTCGCTTATTGTTTACGATGTTTGAACCGACAGATGATCAACAGTTGCAACAGTGTGATGGACGAGGTGGCGAGTAATGTGGCAAGACAACCATGTTTTTAGGGAACAATATGGCTTAACTGAAGAGGTGAAAGCCTTCCCCGCACCGGCTAAATTGAATTTAATGCTGCATATTGTTGGGCGGCGAGCCGATGGTTATCACTTATTGGAAACGGTGTTTCGTTATATTGGTTTGTATGATGGCATTTATTTGCGCCAACGCAAGGACGAGCAAATTGTTTTGCATACGTTAATTGATGGTGTGGCTGCAACACAGGATTTAACATACAAAGCAGCTAAACTGTTGCAAGATTATCTGCCATTGGGGCAAAAGTTGGGCGTGGATATCTGGGTGGACAAAAAAATTCCCATGGGCGGCGGTCTTGGTGGTGGCAGTTCGGATGCTGCAACTGTGCTTTTGGTCCTGAATCAGTGGTGGAAATTGTTTTTTTCGACTGATGAACTCATTAAGTTGGCCGTGACTTTGGGGGCAGATGTACCGTTTTTTGTGTATGGGCAAAATGCTTTTGCATCGGGAATTGGTGAAATTTTAACGCCAGTTTCTTTGGAAAAACAATGGTATGTCGTAATTAAGCCCAATGTTCATGTGGCAACACCAAAAATATTTTCAAATAAGTTGTTGACACGAGATTCTAAACCTTGCATAATGCGTTCTCTCGAAACAACACAACCACAGCGCAACGATATGCAAGCGGTTGTATGTGTTGAGTACCCAGCAGTGAAAGTTGCTTTAGATGAGTTGGCCAAATATGGAAATTCACTAATGACTGGTTCAGGGGCTTGCATCTTTCTAAACTTTGCTGTAAGATACGATGCTCAACTGGTTTATGAGATAGTTTCAAAATCATTTGAAGCTTATTTGGTTGAAGGATTAGATTCACAGCCAGTAGTTGAAATGATATAAAAATTGGGGTGTCGCCAAGTGGTAAGGCACTGGATTTTGATTCCAGCATTCGTAGGTT
>JASLDB010000035.1 GCA_030151665.1 Neisseriaceae bacterium | reverse complement strand
TAATGAAATTAAGCTTCAAAAATTGATAGCTGAAACCCAAACTAAAAATAAATCATCAGTCAAGTTGCTGGAGAGGACAGGTTTTAGTTTTGAAAGAAATATAATACGCTATGAATCACACCAAGCTATTTACTCAATAACCAATCATCGTTATTTCAATAGAGAAGGTAAAAATTAAAACTTACGGAACTCAACAACCCCATCCCCAAAAATACCAGCTAATCTACGTGAGCCCTGTCCTGATCTACAGCAACTAGAATCAGGACAGTCATCCTAGGTATAGGAATATCATCAGGTAAAAAAAACAGTACCACACAAAACACCCCTACTCCAATCACCCACAGCTTAGATATTTTTGCCTCTTCTAGGTGACCCAAAGCTTGCCAGTTTTTCATGTGCAAATAAGCACTGAATAAAGGCGAAAACAAAATAGCCCACATGGCAGCTGCATTGGGGTTCCACAACTGATAAGTTTGACTGGATTCCAATCCATTAGAATCCATACTATCTGGTGATTGGTAGGGATTATTGCCCTTACTCAAGCCTTGCGGAATTAAATCAAAATCTTTTTCTTGTTGTGATAGTGCATCCACATTGGCAGGATAACCACAAGCTTGGCAATACTCACTGCTATTAGCAACCAATTGCCCACATTGTTTACATTTCATGGTATTGACTTTCAAAAAAGACTTAAAGCAAAGAGAGGCCTATACTCTCTTCTGTCAAAATAAAACACAAAATTCTATTTGCAAGCTCTTTTATCGTCTAACACCTTCATGGCAATCTGAACATACTTTTGCTGAATACTAGGGTCGCGTTTTGCTACACGATCCAAATCTTTAGCATTGGAAATACCTAATTTTTTCATATTTGCGATGCCTGTCATTTCAGCTTGGACTTCACACTCACAAACTCGACTTGCTGTTTTATGTTGCTGTGCTCTTTTCTTCGCATCATAACCTAGTTCATTTGGGATATGAACGCGATAACAACTGTCATATACTCGCTCGAATGTAGTGCCATTATAAGGATTGGCAGCACCTCGTCCACCAGCATAACTTGGAGCAGTTAATATCATTAATGTACAAGTAACAAAAATGTATGAACTTTTTTTCATGTATTGACTTTCACATTAAATGGTTTGTCATAATTCACATTGTACTTGACCCATTAATCAAAATTCAAAATAAAAAGTAAAAAATTGACTTAGTTGAGTATTCAAACATTCTTGCAAGGATAAAGCCTGACAATAATAAATATATTAAAATACAATGCTCTAATTGATAGCCATCAAAAAAGCACCCCCTATTAATATTGGTGGTGCTTTTGCAAATATTGACTGCGTTCAAGATAATGTTATTGCAATGCCGCCAATAACTTATCATGTATGCCATTAAAACCACCATTGCTCATCACCAAAATCTGGTCATGTGCTTGGGCTTCTTGGGTGATAGCGGTAAGCATGGCATCAAAATCTTGGAAAACTTGACATTGCTGACCCAAAGGTGCCATGGCATCTGCCACATCCCAATCCACACCACCGGCATAGCAATAAACACTATCTGCCTCTTTTAAGCTAGCAGGTAACGCGGCTTTCATCACGCCCAATTTCATGGTATTGGAGCGTGGTTCTAATACGGCAATAATTTTTTGCTTGCCCACTTTGGCTCTTAGCCCAGCAATGGTTAAATCAATGGCCGTTGGATGGTGAGCAAAGTCATCGTAAACGGTAATGTGATTGACGATACCTTTGATCTCCATGCGGCGTTTAACATTTTTAAACTCGCCCAATGCAGCACAAGCCACATCGATACTCACCCCCACATGGCGAGCTGCCAAAATGGCAGCAACAGCATTGGCACGATTGTGTTCTCCCATTAAATCCCATGCAACATGCCCCATAATGGTATTTTGTTCACACACATCGAAATGACCATTGGCATCCACATGATCAGCATGCCATTCATCACCTTGGTCAAAACGCTCCACAGGTGTCCAACAGCCTTTTTCCAAGGTTGCATCCAGATTCACTTCTTGACCGTTGCTAACAATCAAACCCTCACTAGGAATGGTGCGCACCAAATGGTGAAACTGGGTTTGAATAGCAGCTAAATCAGCAAAAATGTCCGCATGATCAAATTCTAAATTATTTAAAATGGCTGTACGGGGACGATAATGCACAAATTTCGAGCGTTTATCAAAGAATGCTGTATCGTATTCATCGGCTTCTAGCACAAAAAATGGGCTGACACTGTTGGTGTCCTGAGTTGGTAAACCGGGTAAACGAGCTGAAGTCGAAAAATTCTCAGGCACACCACCAATTAAAAAGCCTGGCGCCAAACCTGCATATTCTAAAATCCAAGTCAACATACTGGCTGTTGTGGTTTTACCATGAGTGCCTGCGACAGCCAAAACCCAACGCTCTTGTAAAACATTTTCTGCTAACCATTGTGGGCCCGAAGTATAAGGCAAACCTTGATTTAATATGGCTTCAATGACTGGCATACCACGTTTGGCGACATTACCAATCACATACACATCTGCTGGATAATCCGTTAATTGAGCCGCATCAAAACCTTCAATTAATTCAATGCCCAAACTCTCTAACTGTGTACTCATGGGTGGATACACTTTGGCATCGCACCCTGTCACTTTAAAACCTGCAGCCTTAGCAAGTGCAGCAATGCCACCCATAAAGGTGCCGCAAATGCCGATAATGTGTATGTGTTTCATGGCGTTTTTCTTCGCACAAAAAATGAAAGCATCAATGATAAGTCATATTCTCCCAATTGCCCAGTCCATGCAAGCTTCAGCCACAAAAAAAGCCTGCATAACCATGCAGGCTTGTTCTAACAAGAAACCAATTAACGTATACGGTTAAAGCTACCCACTGCACTATTGTAATTGCGTACCATATCGTTTTGTTTACGCACATCACCTTTGCGCATTTCACGGTAGCTAGCAGTTAGGCGAATCAAATCGCTGTGAACAGAGGCATAAGAAGAGCTAGGGCGAGGTTCTTTGTCTTTTTCTTCTTGGTATTGTTTATCCAAAGCCATCAAGTTTTCATCCAGCTTGGCCAAAATTTTATTGCCTTCGTCAATTTTGGCTGCATCTTTGATGTCTTTTTCATTTTCAAACAATGCCAATAATTCTTCTGCATCACCCATTGACTCTTGGGTATACAATTCTAATAAACGACCTTCTGCTTTGTATTGCTCACGCAATTGCTCTTTCATTTGTTTATCGACAATGGCCAATTGTACTTGAAATTCATCAAAAGCGGCTTTCACAGCCAATTCACCCTTGATAAAATCTGGTAATGCTTTTTTGCCAAATTCACCATTGTCGTCTTCATATTTCTTGGCTTCATTATAAGCAGCTAATGCTTTCCAATTGACGGCATGAGCATCAAATGCTGTTTTCAATTTTTTCGCTGCATTGTCTAACTCACCCATATTGGCAGTTTTTGCAATGGCTTCGTCCAATTTCTTTTGATTGTGTTCAAGTGAGCTGGCTGATTTAATCGCTTTAAAATCACCTTTTTGCACTTTATCCCAATTTTTAGCCATGTTTTCAGCAAAAAAAGTATTGTCACTACTCCAAATGCGCATCAATTGATTGCTTAATTGAATATAAGCATTGTATTTATCCATTTTGGCATTATTTTTGGTATCACTAGCAGTAATAATGGTTTCAGACTCCACTTGGCCACTGGCTGTCGCATTGCCATCTGTTTTGCCACCACAAGCAGTTAGCAGTGCAAAGGCAGATAAAAGTGCAAGTGTCATTAAGTTTTTTTTCATGTCATTCTCCGATGGCTTAGGCATAAACCATATTGATCTGTGTGTAAAAGATTTGTCAAAAAGAAAGGCATTTGATTCAAAAAAGACCACGCAATACCATCTAGCAAACCACTGTCTTTTTGACAAAACGATAGGATTTTACCTAAATTTTCTAGTTTACTCATACTATTTTTCAAAAAAATCAATAGTATGAATTTTACTTGTCATATTAATACTGCATTTGAGCATTATTTTAACAAACAAAGACAACCACTTAAATCAAATAACACTTTGTTCATTTAAAACAACATTTAATCATTCACATTTGAATTCAAACAAATAAATCGAGTAGTTAACCTATGTTTGATTGTGAAGCCCATTCCATCAGGATTTCAGGTAAATCAGGATGATCCTCATCCCAAACCGTTATGCCATTTTTCACAAATAATGCAGTAGCCACACCCACGCCAGCATGTAAACTACCATCAAACCGTCCTTGGTAAATGGTTTGGCTGCTACACGATGGACTATTGGCTTTTAAAACCACATGGGTAATATGGTGCTCTTTTAATATTGTTAGGGCTTTTTTTGCTCCTGCGATAAAAGCGTCAGTGACATCCTCTCCAGATACATCCATCACCCTTGCACTTCCTTGCCAAACATCAAAACCATCCCCCCCTACAATTTCCGCAGCAGGTCTGGGCGTACTCATCCCACCCAAGACCTCAGGACAAATAGCGATGGCCAATTGCTGATCAGCCAATACTTTTAAAGGTGAAAATAATTTGTGGCTGGCATCATAACGAACGGCCATGCCCAATAAGCATGAACTGACTGCAATCATCTCAAACTTCCTAAAACAAAACCCCTAAATCATAACAATGATTCAGGGGTTTGCAAGGTATTTTAATGGTACTAAGCGGCGGTTAAATCATCATCGTCATCCTTGGCAAAAACCGTTTGATCGGTTTGCCCCATGATTTGACTGGTAATCGTGCCCGCTGTCATGGAACCACTGACATTCAATGCCGTTCGTCCCATATCAATTAAAGGCTCAACCGAAATCAACAATGCCACCAAAGTCACAGGCAAACCCATTGCTGGTAACACAATCAATGCTGCAAATGTTGCTCCACCACCAACACCGGCCACACCAGCAGAGCTAATCGCCACCATGCCCACAAGCGTTGCAATCCACATCGGATCCATGGGATTAATACCAACTGTTGGTGCCACCATCACTGCCAACATGGCAGGGTAAATACCCGCACAGCCATTTTGACCAATGGTTGCACCAAAAGACGCGGAAAAACTGGCAATGGATTCAGGTACACCCAAGCGACGGGTTTGCGCTTCAATGTTCACTGGAATACTGGCAGCACTTGAACGACTGGTGAAAGCGAAAGTCAAGACAGGCATAACCTTTTTGAAAAAACGAATAGGATTCAAACCCGTGGTGGCAATCAAGACACCATGCACAATAAACATGATGAAAATGGCCAAATAAGAAGCCACCACAAAACTGCCCAAATTCAAGATATCTTGCAAATTAGAACTGGCCACCACTTTAATCATCAACGCCATCACGCCATAAGGTGTTAGGCGCATCACCAAGCGCACCAATTTCATGACCCATGTTTGCAAAATATCAATGCCTACCAGCACTTTTCCGCCTTTTTCTGGACTATCTTTTAATACTTGCAATGCCGCCACACCCAAAAATGCGGCAAAAATCACCACGCTAATAATGGAGGTCGGGTTAGCACCCGTTAAATCAGCAAATGGATTTTGGGGTACAAATGACAATAATAATTCAGGCACACTTAAATCACTGACTTTGCCAATATAATTGGCTTCAATGGCAGACATGCGAGCGGATTCTTGTGCACCTTGAATCAAACCTTCTGCACTTAAGCCAAACAAATTGGCCATACCAATCCCCACTAGCGCTGAAATCGCAGTGGTAAACAACAAAGTGCCAATGGTTAAAAAACTGATTTTACCCAAAGCCGATGCTTTGTGTAATCGGGCGACTGCACTTAAAATTGATGCAAAAACCAATGGCATCACCACCATTTGCAATAATTTCACATAGCCATTACCAACCACATTAAACCATTGAATCGAATCTTTCACAGTTGGCGAATCTGTGCCATAAATCAAGTGCAAAGCTAAGCCATATACCACACCCAATACCAAACCAAGTAATACTTTTTTTGATAAACTCCAGCCACGATTAGCCAATTTCGCCATAACGAAAAGCAGCAATGCGAACACAATCACATTGCTGATAAGTGGTAAGTTCATTATTTTATCCTGTCAACCAACTGTCAAACGAGTCCCAATTCTATAACAAGCCTTACCCGCACTCAAATAACCACTTTTTATAAGCAAACACATTCTTGTTATAAACATTGAAAAATTAAAACATTTTCCAAATTATTCGTTTATTTTCAATTCAATTTGCCAAATAATTCGATTCGTTTGGATTTATGTTTTCGAGCCCAAATCTTTACTTTCGGCAGAACCTGCTAATAAATGGGTTAATTCTCGTACCGAAGTAATTTGTTGATTGCTAACTGTATAAAAGGCAATCACCCGAATCGAAAAAGGCTCGCCATTGGTTTTTACCCCTATCACATCATGAATATCCGATACATTGTCACCGTCTTCAATAAACTGAAGAAAATGCACAGTTGCATGGGCGATGTGTGCTTTCAATACAGCCACATGTGCCATAAAACCAGCATAATCCAGTGTTTTACCGTCTACCCACTGGGTGTATTCAGGTGAAAAATAAGCTGCCACATCAGCAGCGGTTTTTTGTGGGTCGAAAATAGCGCTAAACGCTGCTTTGATAATGGCTTGCCCAGTTGTTTGCATCGTCTCATATCCTTGTCTTATTGTTTACTAGATAACAATATAAAATACCCAAAGCACGATTGTCAACCAAAAAACAATGTATTTGCATCCATACCCAATAAGCGCTAAATTACACACCTTGCCAACCCCATCCACTGAACCATGACGACCTTTATCCAATCCATTGCCAAGCTACATCTTGCCCTAGACCAGTGCCAAAAAAATATTTTAAAAGTCCATCAAACCGATTTAACCCTACCGCAATACCATATATTGGCAAGCATTGCTCATTTATCTCAACAACACATTGCTGTCACCCAAATTATGGCAGCTGAACATGCCGTTATGGATGCCATGACGGCATCACAAGTGATCAAAAACTTAGAAAAAAAGCAGCTATTGTTTCGCACTGCCTCATTAGAGGACAGCCGTGCCAAGGCTTTGTACTTAACCAATAAAGGACAACATTTAATCGGTCAATTAATGCCTTTAGTAGACCAAGCCCTATCCCAATTATTGCAACCCATTGCCAATCAAACACCAGAACTTTGCCGATTATTCGAAACCATCTTGCCAGTACAATAGCAAGTGTGCCCTTTGTTTGTTAAAATGCCGTGGCAAGATAACTGGATAAAATATGGCTAGCACAGAAAACCTCATCATCGCTTTAGAAGCACAACTGCCCCAAACCCAATGTGGACAATGTGGTTTCGATGGCTGCGCACCTTATGCCAAGGCAATAGCACACCAAGAAGCACAAATTAATCTATGCCCACCGGGTGGTGAGCGCACATTAAATGCCTTGGCGAAACTATTAAATACGCCAGTTATTGGCTTAGCAGATCCCATTGAAGCGGCCAAGCCCAAAGTCATTGCCTGGATTGATGAAGATGTTTGTATTGGCTGTGTTGCTTGCATCAAAGCTTGCCCTGTTGATGCGATTTTAGGCAGCACCAAACTCATGCACACCGTATTAAGCGATGAATGCACAGGTTGCGGTTTATGTGTAGCACCTTGCCCTGTGGATTGTATCCACATGCAAACAGTCGATGATGCCTACTTACCTCGATCACACACCTTGGCCATCACCCAAGAAGAGCCTTTTTTGGCAGCCTCTAGCCATGCTAAAAAACGCTTTGATCAACGTAATACCCGCCTTGAGCGCGATAAACAAGAACGGGCTCAATACTTGGCAGCCAGAGAAAGCCAATTAAACACACCATCAGCAACGCCCAATAAAGCAGCATTCAATCCCATGGATTTATTGAATAAGGCAGCAAAAAAAGCAGAGAAAATGGTCGACAAAGCCGTCGCGCCCAGTAACCAAGAAAAATTGGTGCAAGAACAAATTCAAGCCGCTATTGACCAAGCCAGTATTCGCCAAGCCATGAAAGACATCGAATATGGCTCTGAAACAGAAAAACAAGTTGCCATTGATTTTTTAAGACAAAAAAAACGCGAAGCACGCGCCAAAAAATTCAAATCCAATGCCTAATCACGCAAAATCCCTGTTTAGTGCAGGGATTTTTTAATGCCAATCCATTCAGCACTGCAAAAATATAACATTCAATTGATTGGCAAAGGCTCATCTGTATTAATATCTCTACCCAATAAATGCATTTATTTCACCAAAACACCACCACGCCATTGGCATATTTACACCAAACCATGATAACATACCGCCATATTGAATTATCATAGGCATTGGCACCACCAATCCACCCAATTTAAGGAAAAACACATGCAGAATTTATTGACCCGTATTTTGACGGTAGGTGGCTTATTGGCCATGAGCGCCAATTTATTTGCCCAAATTGAAACACCTAAGAGCATTACGTTTCAAGAACAAGAGTACAAAATCACCAAAAAAAAGAATAATACCCAAAAAGATTTTACTGTTACAGAGTATTTACCACCCAATGAAAAGCTTAAAAATTTTAATCAATTGTTTGCTGTTTGGGAAAAACCACAAAGCACCGATTTAAAGGCACTGGTCGCACAAATCGCCCTTGAAGGATCCATAAACGGAACTGAACACCGCATTTCTAGCATGGTTTACGATCAAGAAACGAATGAGTACATTATTGCTAAATTTTTATTAAGTGAAAAAATATCTGAATACAATGTGTATCGCTTATTTTTACATGATGGACACCTAGCTGCCTATGCTTACACCAAGCGCACATCATTTACCCCAACGAAAAACAGCGACGATTTTAACAAGTGGATATCCGACATTAAAAATAATGAACGTGGATTGTTAAGCACAATGCTTAAATTCAAACTTCCTTCATAAATAATATGATATCCCCTACTCCCCTTAATAGTACTCATAAGGGGAGTAGCAACAGGGTAATCAAACTGATGGACTAGGTTATGCAAATGCCGCATTATTATGCACCCTATATCAATGCCTTGAGTCTGTAACAAAACTCATCATTTGCTCACTCTTGTCATTACCAACGCTGACCAAATAATACTTCTGTGTATTCTGCGTCAATTCCGTCTTCTGATTGATTATAGCGACTTTGATAACACAATCGCCTTTGCGTATCACAATACGATCCGTCAGCAAACGTAAAATCATCCTCTTCTAAATCAGGTGCAGGTATTTGTTGTGCACGATGATTACCCAAATAACGAACCGTTAAACGCCGAGAAACCCCAGAAGCATCTGCACACATAAAACCATCGCACAAAACACCTTTAGCAGGTGATGAAAAACCCTCAGATGATGCCTTGCCATCACTTTGTGCATCCGAGCCACCGTTGAAAAAGTCACTTTCATCTAAATCACGGCCATACAACCAGTTACTGTAGTAAGCATCAACTGTACGCTGACCATGATGGTCAAAATATCGGTTAACATAACAAAGCTGAGCATCTGTATCGCAATACAAACCATTTGAAAAGACAAATGCACGCATATCAACTGCGTTTTTAGTGACTATTTTATTGCTTCTTTGTTGACCTAAATACTGGGCAGTTAATTTTTTAGATACACCATTACTAGCAACACAGACATACTCATCACATAGAACACCCCGCTTTGGTAACTTAAGCGTTTGCGCACTTATTTGTGTGGTATAAGCCACCATACCCATGCCAACAAGCAGCCATTTTAGTTTACTCATATGTATTAAAACACCTTTCTATGGATGATGTATCTCACATACCATTTAATCACTATAAAATATACTTTTATCATAAATATAACAATAAAACACAAAAAATATTTTTTTAAAATAATGATATTCATAGAAAAAAAATCAAATTCTGCCATTAAAGATCACAGCATCACTATTGCCAATTCATCAGAATCACTATTAATTACATGTGATCACATGTAGTTAATTATGCAAATCAACTAAAAAAAAGTGAAGTTAATTTACCACGTACGCGCTATTTTTTGACTTATCTCAAAAAATGGCTAGTCCTTATTCTATAAGCTTCTACTCTAAAAACAATACAGATAAACCAATTAATATTCTTTGTATATGAACATATCATTTATTGACATGTCAATTATTGTGCTATATTAATATGAATAATAAGCGCAATTTTAAAGTTTATTGTTTTATATTATGAGTATTTTGAAATGTTTCTATATAGCAGCCAATGGAGAAAATCATGATAAAAGCTGAATTGTTAAAAAGTCATGTTGATTATGCATTGGACTTAAACATCCCTCCTGCATTTTTAAAAGCATTTACTCGCGGAGCTCCTGTCTATTATATGGCTATTGATACCCCAGAAGGCTGTATGATTAAGGAGTACCCAACTGGTCAAAAAGAAATTGTGATGTTTGATGCAGATGGTAATGAACATATTTACCCTTAAAACCCTTGAAAAAAAAATATTTGCCCTCAATTCATGGCATTACCCTACTGTTTTATACAAAGGAACAATGTCGTGACCAAAACCAAAAAAGCTACCATCACCTATTTGTGTCTTAGCTTGCTTTCCCTCACTGCTTGCCAACCGCAACAACCACAAGAAAATGTCAAAATTGGTGAAACGGCCAGTGGTGAAGCTGTTTATGGTCAGGCACCACAGCAATCTTCTTCTGGCATCGGTGGCTTCTTAATGGGCACCATGCTGGGTCAAGCGATTGGCTCTTTTATGGGCAATAAACAAGCCAAACAACCTGCATCACAAATGAATCAGCAACCCAATAATCAGGGAAAATCAGCAGGAAAACCGAGCGGTTATGATAGCAACAACCTTAATTTTAGAGGTGAAGGCAACAACACTGACCAAAAGAACAACAGCCAATATCGCCAAGTTGATCCGCAAAAGCAAAATAGCTTTGGTTCAAGCAATACTCGCTCTGGCGGTAAAAGCGGCCGTGGTCGTCGTCGATAAATAGACTGCCATAAAAATCAAATATTTATAATGAAAATCTATATTTAAAGCAACAATAGCATGAATTTTACTTGCTTTTTTTTCCCATAAGCAATATTATACGCAGCTCAAGAAGGAAGCGTGGCAGAGCGGTTGAATGCAACGGTCTTGAAAACCGTCGA
>JASLDB010000030.1 GCA_030151665.1 Neisseriaceae bacterium | reverse complement strand
TAGACGCAGGGGACTCAAAATCCCCCGCCGCAAGGTGTGACGGTTCGAGTCCGTCCCTGGGCACCATTCATAAAATTTAACCGCATAAGCGGTTATTTTTTTGCCTATTGTAACTGCTCTATCTTATTTGGTGCTGCATCAACCAATCAGCTTTCTCACTGTTCACCTAATATTTCTTCTGTTGTATATGATTTAGTTTCTTCTAAACAATGAATGTGAATCATCTCTCATCTTTTTCAATTATGCGTTATGATAAAGCCATCAAATGGTATGAAACAGGGTAAACATGTCTGAGATTCTTGCGTTCGTTGAAAAAACACCTTCTATTGAGAACCAATGGCGGGCCATTATTTTATTTGGTCGCAACACAGCATCGTACAAATTTGCATTAGCCAAAACCTTATTGACTACATACCAAGAAAATCATCAACTCAATATGAGCTTGCAAGACTTGGCCAAACCCTTTGCACAGAACTTGTGTGAGCACTTAAAATTAGCAGACAAACAAATCACCAGCAATAGAAGTCAATTTATTGATGCCTGCCGTCAATACAATCAAAATCAGCTGGATATCGACAATCTGATTCAGCAAACAGTAAAGCATGGTTTTAATCATGTTTTGGATGCTTTTCACTTTGTGAACCAAGCCAATATTAACCAACAATTTTTTATCAAGAACAATCAATCTGGTATCACCCTAACAGATGAATTTGTGCGTTTGATTGAAGAGCAACATGCCAACACGCTGCTCTTGGAAACAGAGTCTCGTTGGCGATTGGTTGAAACCGCTTGGCAGCTTAAATTGTCCCGCAACACAATTACCGTACACCATGATAATGATGGCGAATTATTGTATTCATACAGCAACAATCGCAGAACAACCATTACCCGTTCACGAGAGGCGTTAAATGGTTATCAAAAAGGACGATGCTTTTATTGTTACGATGATATTGATATCACGCCTTTTTCTGACAATCTAGCAGACGTGGATCATTTTTTTGCCCACACCTTTAAAGAACACTTATCACCTAAAAATTTAGATGGGGTTTGGAATCTGGTGTTGGCCTGCCAAACTTGTAACCGTGGAGAAAATGGAAAATTTGCCAAAGTCCCCTCTTTAAATTTATTAAAAAGGTTGTCCACACGAAATGAGTATTTAATCGCTAGCCACCATCCCTTGCGCGAAACACTATTGGCACAAACGGGCAGCACAGCCCAAGATCGATCTACCTTCCTAAAAGCGTGCTTTGAGCAATTGAATTTTGGCCCCAAATGGCAACCTCAACCCAAGAAAGACAGTACATTTTGAATACAACAATCCATTTTTATAACCAAAATGCCCAGCGTTTTTTTGATGAGACCGTTGACGTCAATATGAATAGTATCCAAGATGACTTTTTGCGTTTATTGCCTCCTCATGCTGATGTTTTGGATGTTGGCTGTGGCTCAGGTCGAGATGCCCTGTATTTTAAACAACAAGGTTGCAATGTACAGGCACTGGATGCTTCTCAAGAGTTGTGCGAGTTAGCCAGTCAACTATTGGGTCAAGCTGTTTTTCACCAACAGTTTTTGGATATTCATTGGGTCAATCAATTTGATGGAATATGGGCTTGTGCTTCTTTATTGCATTGCCTACCCGATGAATTGCCTATTGTCTTGCAAAAATTAAACACCAGCCTTAAATCAGGTGGCTATATTTACATGTCCTTCAAGTATGGCGACTCTTGCCGAGAAAAAGATGGTCGCTTTTTTTTAGACATGAACGAAGCTTTGTTTGCACAACATTTGTCTGCCATGACTGATTGGGATTTAATCAAGCAGTGGCAATCCTCCGACCAACGCAATGAACGCAATGATATTTGGTTAAATATTATCTGCCAAAAGGCATAAAGCCACCAATCATCAACCATTGACCTTGCGGAAAAAACAATTTAAGATGTTTTTAATGTTTTATCAAAACAGACATTTTGATTCGGGCGATTTACCTACTTGCAGCCCTTAATAGCTAAAAAGGAGTCTTAAATGACCTCAACACGTTCATGCCAGTTGTACACTGTTCCCAATACCAATATCCAAGTTTTTTTTGCGAGCCAGCCTGCATCTGAATTATTGGCGGTTTATGCCAAGATTGCGGGGGAATTTTTCCATTTAGGACAATTTTCTGCCCAGCATCAACAATGGTGGGAAGCCACCTGCTCTATTTTAGAAAGTAGCCGCAAAAAAGCCTCGAGTGTGTGGGAATACATTTCTTGCCAAACCTTATACAAGAAAAACTACACCCATTTATTCGCCAAAGCCAATATCCCATTAATTGCTTTAAAACACATTGAAATACTGGCCAGTTGGTTTGCAACTCAACGCCTAAAGAACCACCAAGCCCCACCCAATGATGCCCTATTGCGCCAAGAAGCCAAATTACAAGAAAAGTTGCGCTTAATTGGGTTTCGTTTTTAGATACGTATCTATTTCATAGGAAAATCCCATTCTATCGAATGGGATTTTTGATTTTTTTAAACCATCACGACAAGCCCCAAGGGCTTAAATCAGGGTGAATAGTATCATCACACACCAAGGCTGCCATGTGTTTGGCCCGCTCTAACAATAATTGATCTTGTCCATGGGCGGCAAATAATTGTACAGCAATGGGCATTTTTTCACTGTCAAACCCCACTGGCAATGAAATTGCTGGCGCATTGATAAAGTTCACCGCACGGCAAAATGCCCCAACACCACTGTGGTGGCTATCTGCGACATCCATTGCTCTAGCACCAAATGGGCTAACCGGCATCAAAATCGTACCCACTTTACCCATTTCCTTGGCAAAAAATGCCATGGCGTCTTCTTTTTGTGCCATGATTTCTGCTCGAGTTGCTTCATCAAAATTGGCACCATTTTGAATACGTTGTTGCACCACTTCCCACAATTGACTGTTGGGGTCTGCTGCCAACTGACCAAATAAATCATGGCTTTCATAAGCAATAATATCTGAATTTAACACCGACCATTGATGAATACCATGCCAACCGACTGGTGACCATTTTTTGATTTTCCAACCATCCACAAGCAGCTGACGAATCACATCATCCCAAACTTGCTCGGTTTTGTCATCCAAAGGACAAGGGAAAAACTGCTTGTCCAAAACATAGGTTGCTTTGTCTTTTTCGTGTAATTGCCCTTGTAACATGGTTTGTCCATCCACTGCCAAAATATAACTGAGTGCGAACGCATCATCCACATTTCGAGCAATCGGTCCTAGCACATCCAAACTTGGCGCCAAGGGCACACAACCGCTGCCATCAATTAAATGGTTGCTGGTTTTGTAACCAACCACATGGTTAAATGCAGCAGGTGCTCGCACCGAACCACCGGTATCACCACCCAAGGCAATCGGCACAAGCCCTGCCGCCACAGCCACACCAGCACCAGAAGAAGAGCCACCAGGGGCACGGTGTTCATGGTGACACCATGGATTCCAAGGTGTGCCGCAAGTGGGATTTTGACCTGACAAGCCAAATGCAAATTCTGTCATGCGGTTCTTGCCCACAATCACCATGCCTGCAGCACGCAACTTGGTCACAACA
>JASLDB010000089.1 GCA_030151665.1 Neisseriaceae bacterium | reverse complement strand
AAAAAACAAATTTAATTTATTTGTATAAGGCATATTTTATAAGTGTTTTTTAAATATTTCACTTTTGTTATGCAATTTTTTTGAAATTATTTTTATTGACATTCTTTGATATTGATTAAATTTAACTAATTTAAAATACTCAATTATCATTTTTTGTAATAAAAATATCTGCATAAATTTACAACAAAGGCATAAACAATAAAATTAAATAGACTTTATTAAATAAAAAATAGCTACTTACATTCAGTAATGAAAATTATATGTTTTATTTAAATTCCAAATACGATGGATTTAAATAAAAAACATACCTTAAAAAAGGTACTCCCTTTGTAGATTATTTAACATTTCCAAAACTGCTTGAAAACTTGTAAAAATACAACAATGACTCAAAAATTGTCTTTCAGCAGGGGTAATTTGACAGAATTTTATAAAATTTTCTTATTTTTCCATTAATTAACTTATTTAATAAAGCCAATAGTTAAAGGCTAAACACAAAGACCCACAGTAATTTTTTGCATAAAAACACCTAGAAAACCTAAATTGCATACAAAAAAAGCAAATAATGCCTATTTTTGTAAATTTATTGACCTCCATTGCCAAATTAACCACTGCTGTATTTTTATTTCAAATGTGAAATAAAAAACGATAAATATTTTCGTTTTGGAAAAAATTCGAACAAATGCTCTACTTAAAGTAAGATCAAATCGACTCGTAACTCCACCATCACAGAGCATGTATTGGCAATGATTCAACATTACCTCATGACAATATAGCAAACAGTAAAACCTACGATCTAACCCAATTGGGCTGTACCCATTACAATCAGGTGACAACGAAAAAGGAGGTGGAAAAATAAATTCTATTTATTCTTATTGAACAGAGTAAAAATCATGGTTTTGGTATCAATCATCCATAAAAAAACCTTGCCATGCTAAACATGGCAAGGTTTTTTATTAATGACAACAACTGGAAACTGGATTAATCAGCCAATTTAATTTTAGTGGATAAACCTTGATACACAGCTTCAAATTGTGGCAACTGCTCTTGGGTTACATAAGGGCGCAATAAGCCTAAGACTTGGCGAATACCACGTAATTTAGAGTGGTCAGGCAATTGTTTATTGTGCAATGATCCATCAAACACATACCAATAACGGCTAATTAACCAAATATTCAATGTTAAGCCATCAATGGTTTCATCATCCATGTCACAAACCCCTGCCGTCACCAGATTTTTAAAATGTTTAAAAATCAAAGGAGAAACATGTGTCCAAGTGAAATTTTGATGCTCACCAAACAATTCTGTGCTTCGTGATAACAAGGTATTCACATCGGCAAAGAAAAAACGGTATTGCCACATGGTATCAAAGACATCAATCATGAATTCAATCATGTCTTCACTGCTAATGGGTGTTTTGCCTTCAGTTAATAGCTTGAGCATATCATCGCGATACCGCTTAAACAATTGCATGATAATTTCGTTTTTATTGCGAAAGTGGTAATACAAATTACCTGGACTAATGCCCAAATGAGCTGCAATGTGATTGGTACTGACATTGCGCTCGCCATCACGGTTAAATAAATCCAAACTGGCATCAACAATTTTATCGTAGGTACTTAGCTTCATACTAATGACGGCCTCTTAATTTTTCCTATTATCGATTAGCAAATGGCTATGCTGGAATAAAATTTGGTTCTGGTATTAAATGAATACCAAACTTCTGGAAAACCACTTCTTGGACATAATGACACAAAGCCAAAACATCCGCAAAAGTTGCACCACCTTTATTGACCAACACCAAAGCTTGTAATGTATGTACAGCGGCACCACCAATTTGGTGGCCTTTTAAACCTGCTTGGTCAATCAACCAACCAGCCGCCAGTTTTACTTTTTTATCATGATACGGGTAAAACGGTAAATTTGCATATTTTTTTGCCAGATTTAGAGCAAATACTTCATCAACAATGGGGTTATGGAAAAAACTACCAACATTGCCCAAAACTTTGGGGTCTGGCAATTTGCTTTGCCGCACTTGTATCACTGCATTAGAAACCACTTGTGCACAAAGCTCTCCGTCGCCTGCCAATTGTTGAGCTACTTTTTGTAAATCACCGTAGCCCAATTTGGGGCAAAAGGTTTTGCTCAATTTAAAGCGAACACTGGCGATTAAATACCGCCCTTTTTCTTTGCCTTTAAAAACACTTTGTCGATAAGCAAATTCACATTCTGCTGGTGAAAACCATTTGGTTTTGCCATTTTGCGTATCAATACACAAAACGCCATCAATAACGTCTTTGACCTCTACACCATATGCACCAATATTTTGTACTGGTGCAGCCCCCACCGTCCCAGGAATCAGGCTCAAGTTTTCTAAACCAAACCAATTGTTGCCAATGGCTGTTTGTACCCAATTATGCCAGTTCTCACCCGCAGCAACATCCACCCAAATATTATTTTCATCTTCATTAACTAGGCTAATACCTTGTGTTGCTACTTGCACCACGACACCGGGGACTTTGTCTTGCAAGACCAAATTACTACCACCACCCAACCACAGCACAGAACCTTGTTCATAAATGGGGTGTTCAAAAAGATGGGGCAAGACCGATAAATCATCCAAACGCACGAAATAATCTGCTGTTGCTGGCAAACCCAAAGTATTCAGTGTTTGCAATGAAACCTGTTGTGTAAAAACTGCCTCAGACATTTAAACCGTAACCTTCCCATTTTTTAAAGCCAAGCGGCTAGAGCGATGCAAATATGCCACCAAAGCCACAGCCGCACAAGTTAAAGACACTATTAATGCAGTCCAAAAACCATAAATTCCCATCTGCCAATACTGATCCAACACCAACCCTAAACATAAACCAAAGCCCCAAAAGGCAATACCATGAATCACCATGGGAACTTTGGTGATTTTATAACCACGCAATGCACCCGATGCAATGGTTTGAATCGCATCGGGCACTTGAAACAATGCATTAAATATCAAAAGATAGCCACCTATTAAAAATATTTCAGGACTACTGGTGTACAAACCCAATAATGGTTGCCTAAATAGCAAGGTTAGAATACAGGTACTCGTTGCCATCACTGCACCAATCACCAGCCCCACACCCGAAATATACCGTGCACGAACTTTTTTATTCATGCCCAAAGCATGCCCAACACACACACTTAAGGCTGCACCCAAAGATTGTGGCACCATGTAAATGACACCTGAAATATTGATAACCACTTGTTGACTGGCCACAAAAACTTGCCCTGAATTGGCAATGAGTAACGCAATAAAACTGAATAAACTCACTTCTAAGAAAAAGGAAAACGCAATGGGAATACCCAATACCAAAATCTGGCGCATGGCTGAAAATTGTGGCCAACTAAACTGATTGGTTAAACCAAAGGGTTTAAAATAGCGATGTTTAAGAATATAAAGCCCCAATGCACTGGCATAAAAGACAAAAACAAAAGCCGTTGCCAAACCACAACCCGCCCCGCCCAAAGCTGGCATGCCAAATAAGCCATGGATAAAAATATAATTTAACGGAATATTCAATAACAAACCCGCCACACTAACCCACATAATGGGTTTGGGACGATTCAAACTGGCAGCATAAGCATGCAGCGCTCGGTGTATTAATGCTGCAGGCAAGCCCAATGATACAAAAATCAAATACAATCCAGCGGTGTTTTTAATGTAATCATTCAATTGCAAATAGCTTTTTAATGGGGCAATCATCAACCAAATCGCCAACATACCCACCAAGCCCAATATCAATCCCATCCACAAACCTTGGAGGCCCATGGCACCAATTTCTGTTTTTTTACCCGCACCATAAAGCTGAGACAAAATTGGATTAAGCGCAATCAATACTCCCATTAAGGTGATGTAAAAGGTGATAAAAATACTGGAACCCAAGCCTACAGCCGCCAAATCATCGGTACCATAGTGCCCAGCCATCATGGTATCCACTACGCCAGTGCCCACTTGGGCAATCTGCGCAATCAACATGGGGATTGCCAAATGGAGTATTTTTTTGCTTTCTTTGCCAAACACAGCCCAAGAATATCGATTCAAATCAAAAACCACAAACACCTCTGTCGCCACCGCGATTT
>JASLDB010000291.1 GCA_030151665.1 Neisseriaceae bacterium | reverse complement strand
GGTTTATTGGGGTCAGACAAGCCTGAGCGAGAGCGGCGGATGGCATTGGAAACGGCAGTCACCGCTTCAGCTTGACCCACAACGCGCTCATGCAAGACGTCTTCCATTTTAAGCAATTTTTCACGCTCACCTTCCATCATTTTGGCCACAGGAATACCTGTCATGCGGCTAACAATGAGTGCGATTTCATCAGCAGTAACTTTGGTGCGCAATAAGGTGTTTTGTTCATCTTTATTGTCTGCCGCGGCTTCTGCTTGTTTTAATCTTTCTTCCAATTCAGGTAGACGACCATATTGTAGTTTGGCCATTTCTTCCCATTTGCCGTCACGTTGTAATGCCGCCATTTGTATGCGGACATTATCAATTTCTTCTTTAATGCCTGTACTGCCTTGTGCCAAGGCTTTTTCTGCCTTCCATACATCTTCTAAGTCAGCAAAGGTTTTTTCTTCGCTGTTGATTTCATCTTCAATGAGCGACAAGCGTTTTTTGCTGGCATCATCGGTTTCTTTTTTAAGGGCTTCACGCTCAATTTTTAATTGGATCAATCTGCGAGAGATTTTGTCCATGCTTTCAGGCATGGATTCGCTTTCCATTTTAATTAAACTGGCCGCTTCATCAATTAAGTCGATGGCTTTATCAGGTAAAAAGCGGTCTGTAATGTAGCGAGCTGATAATTCTGCAGCAGCTACAATAGCAGGGTCGGTGATGTCAACTTTGTGGTGAATTTCATATTTTTCACGAATACCACGCAAAATGGCAACGGTATCTTCAATACTGGGTTCGCCAACCATCACTTTTTGGAAACGGCGTTCTAGGGCTGCATCTTTTTCAATGTATTGGCGGTATTCGTCTAAAGTGGTTGCACCAATACAATGTAATTCCCCACGTGCCAAAGCGGGTTTGAGCATATTGCCAGCATCCATGGCACCATCTGCTTTGCCAGCACCGACCAAAGTATGGATTTCATCTATAAAGATAATGGTTTGTCCATCATCTTTGGCCAAATCGTTTAAAACCGCTTTTAAACGCTCTTCAAATTCACCACGAAATTTAGCACCTGCAATGAGCGCAGCCAAGTCCAATACCAACAAGCGTTTGTTGCGTAAACTTTCAGGTACTTCGCCATCAACAATGCGTTGAGCCAAGCCTTCAACAATGGCGGTTTTACCCACACCAGGCTCACCAATTAAGACAGGGTTATTCTTGGTTCGGCGTTGTAAAACTTGGATGGCACGGCGAATCTCATCATCACGGCCAATAACAGGGTCAATTTTGCCACTTCTAGCACGTTCCGTTAAATCCAGTGTGTATTTATTGAGTGCATCACGTTGGTCTTCTGCATTGGCACTGTCAACTGATGCGCCACCACGGATGCTATCAATGGCTTGATTGATATTGGTGTCAGTAGCACCTGCTTTTTTGAGGATATTGGCACATTGGTCTTTGGCTTCGAATGCTGCGATTAAGAATAATTCGCTGGCAATATAAGCGTCCCCCCGTTTACTGGCCGCTTTATCCATGAGGTTTAGAACTTTTTGTAATTCGTTGCTAGGCGCAATCTCACCTGCCGTACCGGTGACTTTTGGCAATGAGGCAACCGCTTGGTTGATGTCTTGCACAACTTGGCGGCTGTTTATTTTGGCAACATCCAATAATTGGCGAATGCCGCTGTTGCCGTCATCCAGCAAAACTTTAAAAATGTGCAAGGCTTCTAAATGACCACTATCATGGCTTAATGCTAAACTTTGGGCATCTGACAAGGCTTGCTGAAATTTACTGGTTAATTTATCAAATCGCATGTTGATTCGTCCTAAAGTAAGTTATATATTTTGCATATGTGGACGTTGATGAATAATTCAAGAGACTAAAAGCAATAAATAAAAAAATGTCAAGAATTCTTTTTTGATTTTGGTGTGGGGGATTTGTCAGTGATTCAATGTTTTGAATCAATTAGTTTTTACAAACTTCTTGCTTACTTATACACTGTTATTTTATGACGTTAAAATAAAATGCCGATGAAAAAATATTTATGGGTGGCTGTTTTCATTGTGGGATCCATACTGAATCAGCACGCCATGGCTGCCAAGACCAGTCAAAAGCTAGGAAAAAGCAATTCGATTGAAGTCAGTGCTTTAGAAGATTTGCGTTACCCTGATCCTGAAAGCAATACGGCTTTGTGGAAGATTGTTAAAGAAGGGCAAGAAACCTCTTATCTTTTGGGATCTTACCACCTGGGAAAAGCGAGGAATCCGTGGTTTCCTTTTTTGGCTCCAATATTTGAGAAAACCAATCAATTGGTTGTGGAAAGTACAGGGTATGAGCTGTCGTTGAATAATATGAATGATTGGTTACGACTTGCAGCCAAAAAAAATGTTTCTAGTAAAGTATTTTTTGGTGCTGAGCGGCGAATTCGAATATTGGATTATCTTGAAAATAGATATGAGCATTCTAGGGTGTTTTTGGAAAGTTTGGATTCTCATCAATTAATCATCATGTTAGAAGCCAGTCATTATGGAACAGGGCTATCTTATGAGGAGGGTATTGATAATTTCTTTATTGATTACGCGACTGTGGTAGAGAAGCCAGTGATACCGTTAGAATCTCGGTGGACAGCATCATCTTATTTGGACTTAATGCCAATATCATGTATTCGCGCGAATATTGATATTAAACTTCAGCATCCTTATGTTATTGATGAGCAAGAAAAGCTCTATGGAAAACTGTATCTTGCGTATATTCAAAATAATCCGAAGAAACTATTTAACATCATGAATCAAGAAAACAAAAAACTCTTGGCCTTATCAGATAACCCCAAGGCGATGAAAGCTTGCGATGTATGGATGTTTAATTCATTATTAAGGCAACGCAATCTGAATTGGAAGGTCCCCTTAAACAATGCTTTGCAAAAAGACAGTACATTGGTGATTGTTGGGTTAGGGCATTTATTTGGTCGTGGTGGGGTGATTGAGCAATTAAGGCAATCAGGTTATACGGTGACCCCTGTGTTTAAACATTGATTTTGGATGAAGGATCTCGCTATTTTAGTTAATCAATACCGGATGGGCATCTTGACGACCACTTTGGTCATGTTCATGATGTTTTTTGCTAGTCATTCATCACAAGCGCGTGACAGTAATATAGTGGGTAAAAACAGCCATCAATCCATGTATTTGGCTGATGATAGGCAGTTACCCAAACCAGAGGCCAATACATTATTGTGGCAAGTTGAGAGACAAGGTGTAAAAACATCATATTTGTTGGGTTCTTTGCACATTGGCTCGCCAGATAACCCATTATTGCCATGGGTTTATACCGTGGCAAGCGATGTCAAACAAGTGGTATTTGAAAGCAATATCAATGATGTGCTTAATCAAGGTCAAGTGGCTTTGAGCATGGCACAAAAAATGAAAGGCTCAGGAAAAGAAGCATTAGGTGATGAGCGTTTTAATCGTGTGGCCATATTTTTTAATGCTCAAACAAAGGGTGCTACTGAACAATTGGCAGGACTGAAACCGTGGGTTTTGTGGGTGGGAATGGAAAGATCTTTTTTTCCAATGGGTATTAGTGAGAATGAGGGTATCGATCGCAAGGTGATGGCGTGGGCGACAGACCACCATAAATCATTTGTGTATTTAGAACCCACTTTGGCAAGCTTGGACTACATGGATGAATTGCCTCTTTCTTATATTCAGCAGTCAATTGATGTGGGTTTAGCCATACCCATGCGAGAAAGGCAAGCTGAGTATGCCCAGATGTATCAATATTATCAGCAAAATAATCCCGAAAAAGTGATTGATTTGACGAATGCAATCAATCAGCAAAATCAGGCTCTATTAACCCCTAAGATGCAAGAAATAGGTGGCAATTGGATGAAAAATCGCTTATTAACAGCGCGCAATCACCAATGGCAAAAACCGTTATTGCATGCTTTAGCACAAGACAGTAGTTTGGTGGT
>JASLDB010000289.1 GCA_030151665.1 Neisseriaceae bacterium | reverse complement strand
TGTCTTGATTTTGTTGGTACATGGCTTCAAAGTTAATGGGAGCCAATAATACAGGTTGGAAACCAGCACGGGTAATGGTGCTTGATACCGCTTCACGAGCATAAGGGAACAAGATATTAGGGCAAGCCACACCCAATAACAAGCTCACGTCTTCATCAGACATGTTTTGAATTTGGAAAATACCAGCTTGTACCACTTCGTTCAAGAACATAACGCGTTTGTCTTGTAGTGTAGCTGTAACAGTTACTGTTACTGAACATTCAAAAAAACCATCCTCAATTTTAACGCCTTGAGCAGCCACTTTCATTTCCACTTCTGGTTGCTCTTGTGCCAAGAACACTTCAGGAGCATGAGGCACTTCCAAAGACAAATCTTTGATGTACAATTTTTCAATATTGAAAAGAGGCTCTGTTGATACTGCTTGTTCGTTTTGTTCGCTCATTTGTTTTCCTAACTATGATTTTTCATTAATCGTTTAATAATGGCAATAATTTGCCAGCGCGATGCAATGCATTTAAGTCATCAAACCCACCAACATGGGTCGAGCCGATAAAAATCTGCGGAACAGTACGACGACCGGTGATTTCCATCATTTTTGCCCGTTCTTCTGGATGTTTATCAATGCGAATTTCTTCAATACTTGTCACCCCAACTTGTTTTAATAAATTTTTTGCCATATTACAATATGGACAAACTTGGGTGGTGTACATTTTAACAGCTTGCATTATTATTCCAATGTCTTGAGTCTATCATTTTATAAATTAGGGCGAAAATGCCAATTTCAAGCAACTAGCGCCCAATTTCACCAATTAATTGTACCAAACCGCGATCCATATCTTCTAATTGCCCAGCATAGGGTGCTTCATTTAATAATAAGACAATTACCAAGTCAGGGTTTTCACTGCCGTTAATCAAGCGATAACCGGCCAATGCCCGTACATTGTTCAAAGTGCCTGTTTTCAAAGCATAGACACTGCCCAAGCGCGTAAAGCGATCTTCCAATGTGGCACTCATTTCCCCACCACGCGGTAAACTATCAATAACATCTACAGCAAATGGGCTATTTTTGGCAAAAAACAGCATTTGCCCCATGAGTTTGGCACTCACCCGCTCAGTGCGTGACAAGCCAGAACCATTCTCCAAAACCAATGCAGTATGATCAATACCTGCATCACCCAAAACATGGCGCACAACTTGTTCACTTTGGGTCATCAACTCATGGCTATTTGATGCAGCTGATGGCGAAGGTATTTTGCCCAATTGTAAAAACAAAGAGCGTGCAATCACATTATTGGACATTTTATTCATGTCCACAATCGCTTTTTTTAAAGGCGCCGATTGGTGTTCCACCAAAACTTCATTGCTTGCTACTCTATCAACCACAGCAAAATCATTTAAGCCCAAGCCACCTAATGCTTTCCATTGCCCAATAAAACTTTTACCCGCAAAGGTTTTGTTGTCCAAAATATTGATAAACATTTCTTGACCATCACAAGCACGAGGAATGGTGCCTGACAAACGCAAAACATTGCCTTGTTGTTTGGCATTCACATACTGCCCCAACGCCGTGCATTTTTTCTGCCCACTGCTAACTTGCACATTTTGTTGAACCGACATAGACAATGGTGGTGACAAGCGCAACATGGGTTTGGTACGGCTATCAAATGCCAACCAAGCCACTTTGTAATTGAGCATGTGTGCATCTGGTGCAGTGGTAAAAGCTTTGTCCTTATCATGATCAAAGCCCAAAGCCGTGCCCATACTCAGCTCAGGCTGAGTGGGTAACAGCAATTGGCCCGTAATCTGCCCAATGCCTTGATTTTGCAACTGCCATTGCATCGCCACCAAATCATCTCGATTTAAGGTGGGATCCCCACTGCCTTGCCAAACCAAATCCCCAGCCAATACACCATCTTTGGGCTTTGTGGCACTGCGTAATTGTGTTGTCCATGTAAAATCTGGGCCCAAAGTCGCCAAAGCGGCCACGGTTGTCACCAATTTCATGGTCGAAGCAGGTTGCAAGGCTTTATCAGCTTGGTGTTGACTCAAAACTTCACCTGTCTGGGCATCTTGTATCCACCAAGCCAGATTTTTTTCATTGATTCGACCCCAATCTGCTGCCGATGTTGATCCAATTGCCATGCAACAGCAAACCACCCAGAGCATTTTTTTCAATAGCATGCTTAAACTTCCTGTGGGTCAACATCAATCGCCCAACGACAATGGCGATATTCAGGTGATAATTGGGTCAAATAATGAGCAAATTGCCAAGCAATACGGTGTAAAGCTGGGCGATTTTTGCTTTCAATAAACAAATGCGCCCGTTCACGTTTGGCCAAACGCATCATCAACATGGGTGCTGGGCCCAAAACATTCACTTCTTCAGGTATGTCGATTTGCGCTTTAGCTGCTTTGAGTAGGCTCATGGCAACTGCCAGTTTCTCATCGTCTGCCCGAATGGCAATGGTATGCGAAAACGGCATGACCTCGTATTGTTCACGTTCTAACAATTCAGCAGCAGCAAATTGTTCATAATCATGGCTCAATAATGACTGGAATACCTTGTGTTCAGGTAATCGAGTTTGCACAATAACCTTGCCTTTTTCATCCGCACGCCCAGCTCGTCCACTGACTTGCATTAATTCAGCAAATAATCGCTCAGGGGCGCGATAATCAGCACTGTACAAACTACCATCAGCATCCAACACCACCACCAAATTCAACTGGGCAAAATCATGGCCTTTGGCCAACATTTGTGTCCCCACCAAAATATCAATTTGCCGATCATGAATTTGTTGATAGAGCTTTTCCCAATCATTTTTGCGCGATGTGCTGTCTCTATCCACTCGAACCACTCTCGCTTGTGGCATGGCTTGGCGCAAGGTTTCCTCAACACGTTGGGTACCATGCCCCACCGCACTTAAATCTTGGTTACCGCAACTGGGGCAACTTCTGGCAATCGGCTCATGGTAATCACAATGGTGACAACGCAACTGCCCCACACTTTGGTGCAAAACCATTTTGGCAGAACAATGCGAACAAGCAAAGCTGTGGCCACAATCCGTGCACATTAAAACAGGGGCAAAACCGCGGCGGTTTAAGTACACCAAAGACAAACCACCCGCTTGAAAATTGTCCTGCAACGCTTTAATCGCCCGAGGGGCAAAGCCATGATCCAAATTTTGTCTAGCAATATTGTCCAACTGGATGATTGGCAGCACCGCCTTGGCATGAGCCCGTTCTGGTAAACGCAACAGTTGATACTGCCCAAGATTTGCCTTGTGCCATGTTTCTAAACTGGGGGTTGCTGAACCCAAAACCACAGGGCACGATGCTTGTTTACCACGCCAAATAGCCAAATCTCGAGCATGGTAACGCAATTCATTTTCTTGCTTAAAAGAACCGTCATGCTCCTCATCCACCACCACCAAGCCCAATTTTGCCAAAGGTGTTAACACTGACAAACGCGTACCTATCACCAATTGGGCTTGCCCCAACAAGGCTTTAACATAGCTTTGGCTGCGTTCACCATTGGGCATTTGGCTGTGCAAAATGGCAATATCGATGTTTTCAAATCGCTCATTAACTCGCTTGAGTAATTGTGGCGTAAGGTTAATCTCAGGCAGCAAAAAAAGCACTTGCTTGCCTTGTGCCAAAGCTTTAGCGATGGCAGCAAAATACACTTCGGTTTTGCCACTGCCCGTGATGCCATACAATAAAAAGGGCTGAAAACGACCCAAGGCATCTGCAATGGCTGCTTGTGCTTGGTTTTGTTCGGCATTTAATGCATAAGGGCTGGGAATCAAACGACCTGTTGGTGTTTCGACCCTATCAAGCCAACCTTCATCAAACCAATTGGCCAATATTTTTTTGGCTTGGGGGTGGATTAATTTGGCTTGCGCTTCACTTAATGAGCCATCATGCAGTGCCTGCCACAATGCCACTTGTTTTTTGGCTTGCTTGGGCAAGGTTTGTGACTGACCAACTGCATTTAAAGCATAAATAGCCATGGGGGATTTAATCACAAAATCTTTGCTTTGTGATAAGTCTTTGGGCAGTGCTGAGGCCACGGTTTGACCAATGGGATAATGATAATACTGGGCGACAAATTCCATGTATTGACGCCATTTTTCATCGAACACAAAACCATCTTGCAAGACGGCACTCACGGTCACAATCTTGTTTAAATCATAATCCACATCTTTTTCGGCTATCTCTTGCCAAACCACACCAGCGACCAAACCTCGCCGAGCAAAACGAACGCTCACCCGAGCACCTAAGGCAATAGGGTGAGCACTTTTGTAGGTGAAACACTGCAACAGTGGCACATCAATGGCCACTTGGTAGTAATACATGAAAGACAACCTTACAACAAAGGACTAAACAAACGAACAATGTTTTCGATTAGCACCCGAACATGTGGGCGCTTCGCCCAACGCTCATGTTTCAAATATTCACACTGTTCCAAGTATTTTTCTTGCTGTTGTGACACCATTTGGGTGATTTTGGCATCGTAAATGGCCAAACTCACTTCCAAGTTCAAGAAGAAACTGCGCATATCAATGTTCACCGTACCAAACAACACATAATCATCATCAATCACCACGGTTTTGGCATGCAATAAGCCACCATCAAACAAGGCCAGTTTCACCCCATCTCGCAATAATAAGTCGAAATATGCGCGAGTCGCATGGCGCACTAACACTGAGTCGATTTTTTTGGGCATGATTAGCGTGACATCAACACCCCGTTTTGCTGCCGTACTCAATGCCAAAAGCAAGGTTTCATCAGGCACAAAATAAGGCGTGGTAATCACCACTCGTTTTGCTGCACCATGAATCGCACAAATAATGGTTTCATAAATCACATGGTGTTCTTCATCGGGCTCCGATGGAATCATCTGCGCCACCACATCACCTGCTCGATGGGTGGTTAAATACGCTGCTTTGTTCTTGTCTTCTGTATAGGTTAACAAGGTGTCTTGCACTTCTCGCAGATTGTCTTCATTTTCCACTGCAAGGTCAGCATAAAAAACCGCCATCATGGCTTCAACCACAGGACCTTCGCAACGCATCATCACATCGACCCACTCACCCACACCAGAATCTTGCTTGAAAAATTTTGGGTCAACCAAGTTAAAGCTGCCGGTATACGCTACACTATTATCGACCACCAAAATCTTGCGGTGATTGCGTAAATCACTGCGGACAAAAAATGTCTTGATTAAACCCACACTCAAAGCTTCTGTTACATGCACCCCTGCATTTCTAAGCTTACTGACCCATTCAGTTTTGAAAAAATGGCGACTTCCCACCGCATCGGCCAGAATTTTACAATTCACACCCCTGGCACTGGCAGCCATCAATGCTTCCAATAACTGCCCCACTCGCCCAGCCGGTTCAATAATGTAAAACTCCAGCAAACAACTGTCTTTTGCCGCATGAATATCTGCAATCATGCTATTCAAAATACTGTCAGTGGTATTGAGTAATTGCATGGCATTGCCATCACTGGCAGAAAAACCTGTGATATTGCGTGCCAAATCGCTCATGCCTTGTTGTTTCAAAGGCAAGGTTGCGCTGTTTTTTTCAGCCAAATCAGGTAAATGCTGATCATTGAACACCCGATAAAATTCATACATTTCATTTTTGCGCACATGACGAGAACGACCTAAGCGTGGCTCACCAATGAGCATATAACCAATTACCCCCACATAGGGCACCACATAGACCACAATCAACCAACCAAAGATAGCCCCAATTGCCCGTTTTTGAAACAGCAGTCGTATGGTAATAAACGCCGTTAAACCAATGTGTATCAATAAAAAAATCAAACCCCAAGGAATCGTCCAGTTCATGCTATCTCTTTAATGTGCTATCGATGCTTCATTTAATTTGGTCAGTTCAGCTTTAATCTCAGCCACTTTTTCATCGGTAAATAAAGCCGTGATATTGGTCCAAAACGGGCTAAAACGGTATGGGCCATTTTTCATTTCGTCATACGCTTTTTCAATTGGCCAGTTTTCATAAACAATGCGATACATACCAATAATCAAACCTGTGCGATCCGAGCCATGGTAGCAATGCACCAATACTGCCCCTTCTTTTTGCTGTGCTTTAATCACATGCAAAATGGATGCCACCTCTTTGGGGTGAATTGACCAAGTCAGTAACGGTTTATTAATCAAATTAAACCCGCTATTGCCCAAATTTTCAGTGTCTTCATCACGGTTAAAAAAGCGCAAATTCACAATGGTTTTAATGCCTTTTTCTTGAAAACCAACAATGTTTTTGGCGACAGGTTGCTCAGAGCGATACAAAAGCGGACTGACTTGATGCCAATTGTGCTCGATGTCCACCACACTGGCTTGGTACAAAGATTCAGGTGCTTCATTGGCCCATGCCATTGGCAAGAATCCAGCCACCATGGCCATGACAAAAAGCCCTTTTTTCATTGTTTGCAAAATCATCTGTTGTTTACCTTCTTGGCAAAATTTGGCACATCGCCAATTTATTTTATTCAGAATAACTTGCAGTATTCTAGCATTAATTTTACTGACATCATGCCAAATCATTTAAAGCCCAGTTATCCCATATCGCCACCATAACACCTTAGCGATTGATACAGGTTCTTTATTGACTCAACAGGCATGCAAAATAAAACAACAAGCACCACAAAAACTAGGCGATAGCCCGCCTTCAGCGTACAATATCGCCATGATTAATTGCTATTATGGGTTGTACTGACATGATTCGTACTCGTTTTGCTCCCAGTCCCACTGGTTACTTGCACATTGGCGGCGTAAGAACTGCCTTATTTTCTTGGGCTTATGCCAGAAAAAACAAAGGTCAATTTGTTTTGCGCATTGAAGACACCGACTTGGAACGCTCAACACCTGAATCAGTACAAGCCATTATGGATGGTATGCACTGGGTGGGTCTAGACTATGACGAAGGCCCTTTTTACCAAACCCAACGCTTTGACCGCTACAAAGTGGTGATTCAAGAATTATTGGATGCTGGCCACGCGTATTATTGCTATTGCAGCAAAGACGAATTAACCGCCATGCGCGAAGCTGCAGAAGCCAAAGGTGAGCAATTTGTATACGACCGTCGCTGGCGCCCAGAAGCAGGCAAAACATTGCCACCTATTCCTGAAGGCATCGAGCCTGCAGTTCGTTTCAAAACCCCAATCGATGGCAGCACAGGTTGGGATGACTTGGTTAAAGGCCGTATTGAATTTGCCAATAACACATTAGATGACTTAATTATCGCCCGTGCCGATGGCAGCCCCACTTACAACTTTTGTGTGGTGGTTGACGACTTTGACATGGGCATTACCCAAGTTATTCGTGGTGACGACCATGTCAACAACACCCCAAAACAAATCAATATTTTAAAAGCCATGGGGGCAACCTTACCAGAATATGCGCATTTGCCCATGATTTTGAATGAGAGCGGTGCCAAAATGTCAAAACGCCGTGATGCCGTGAGTGTAACCGATTATGATCGTCAAGGCATTTTGCCTGAAGCCTTATTAAACTACCTAGCCCGCCTAGGTTGGGGTCATGGTGATGATGAATTTTTCAACATGGAACAATTCATCAACTGGTTTGACTTAAAAGATGTTAGCCCATCTGCCAGTCGCTTTAACCAAGAAAAATTATTGTGGTTAAATGCCCAACACATCAAAGCCACTTGTGACGAAGATTTGGCTGATCGCATTCAAGAGCGTTTGAGTATTCGTGGCATTAACAACACCAGTAAACCAGCGCTTACCAGTGTATTGGCCATGGTCAAAGAACGTGCCCAAGACTTAAACCAATTGGCAGATGAATGCTTGTATTTTTACGAAAAAGCCACGCCAACAGAAAAAGAATTGGAAAAACACTGGTCTGACGAAGCCCATGCTCGCATGATTCGCTTTGCTGATCGCCTAGAAGCCTTAACCGAATGGACAGCAGAAAGCATCCACGATTTGTTCAAACCATTTTGTGATGATGAAGAAATCAAAATGGGCAAATTGGGCATGCCACTACGCATCTTAGTGTGTGGTACTTCACAAACCCCATCGATTGATGCTGTCTTGGCATTATTGGGCAAAGAAGAAGTGCTAAAACGCATCCGCGCTTAAGCATGGTGTAAATGAAAAGCTGCTGGGTGTCATGTTGATACCAAGCAGCTTTTTTATGTGCTGGATTTAACAGATGATAGTTTAATAAACGCCAAATCATATCTTAATAGCGCAATCAACTCGGGGTGCATATAAGGGTAGACATCCGGAATATCCAATACTCGAATATCTTTCTGCGCCACAATATCAGCAAAAGACTGTAACAAATAATCCAAGTGCTTGCCTTCCATCACCAAAACAATGTCGGCCCACTCCAACAAGGTTTTGGAAACTTTGCGCTTGGCTTTCGGGCTTGTCCCTGCGGATTTGGCATTTAACTGATAATCTTTTTTAGCAATATACTCAGCAGTTGGGCTTCGCCAACGATTTTTACTGCAAATGAATAAGATATTTTTCTGTGTCATGGTAACGTCTTCGTCTTCGTCTTTGTCAAAAGATCTGTACACAAAATGAGGTTTTTCATTTTCTATCGTACTAATAGTATTCATGTTCATCCAATAGTTTTAGATAAACATCACTAAAATCATCAATAAAGGAAATAAATAAATATAAAGCATGCATGTTGATACTGATTGTAAAAAATACTTAATGCTATACAAAATCAACCAACCATTTGTATATTGATTTCCTTTATAAGGAAATTGCTTAAAATACACTTGATTTTCAATATAATTTAACGGAATAAAAACAATCAAAGTCGCCAGAAGCAATAGCATGAGTAAAGCCAAGCCATTCAACACGAAAATATCCAGATAAGATGTCCAAGATTGAAAAAAATCATGCCAATTAACATGTACTCTGCTCTCAAGAAAATCAAAATACAAAAATACTGCCAGCAAAAAAGCCAATAAAAATAATATGCGACTTAATATTTGATGCTGCTTTTCAAAATGCAGCCATGCATACCCTTTATATTGATCTGCATGATTATAGTAATACCTAACTCTTCCACCACGCCATTGGTTAGGTCTAACACTTTCATCAAAATTTTCAGGTGGAAGAAAAAACCACTTGTGCTTCATCCAAAATCCTTCCAGAGGTTAATCGACTGTGTCCACACACAGATTATTCTAAAAAGAATAGATAGTCTTGTATGCAAGAATGGCAATAAATCATTATCTGAATCATTTAGTTACCACCAACAACAATATACCATAGTCATTAAAAAAATACCCACTTTCTCCAGTATCTACTGTTCTGGTTTAATAAAACCGCACACTTTTCTGAGAGAATATAATACTCTTTAGAAAGGTAATAACATGACCCTAAAACGAACTATCCGTCGCCATGTTGATACATTGAAAAATGAAGCCGTTAAATTGGTCTTAGAACAAGGCTACTCTGCACCACAAGCAGCCAAAGCGCTGGGTATTGCAACCAGCTTATTGTATAAGTGCAAAGCATAACAAACACAGGCACCAACATTAAATCCTGATGAAAAAGCTGAATTAATTCGTCTACGTAAAGAAAATAAACAGCTGAAGATGGGGCAAGATATCCTAAAAAAGGCGAGCGCTTACTTTGCGCAGCACGTAAAGTAAGATACCGATTTATTAAAAATTTACGCCATCAATATCCAGTTAGATTGCTTTGCAAAGTCATGAAGGTCAGCTTTTCAGCATTTTATACAGCTAGCAAAAAAAAATGGCGTGCGATTAGTCCAGAGCAGATGCGGTTAAAAGCTAGGATAGAAACCATATTTGAAGAAAAAAATAAGCGCATTGGCTCAAGGCAAATATTGGGGATTTTAAGATCCGAAGGCTTTAAAATTGGGCGTTATAAGGTTAGTAAGCTAATGAAGCAATTGGATTTATATTGCTTACAACGCAAAGCCAAACCCAAAAGCAAGAAAGGCCAAAGCGATAGAATTAAGCCCAATTTGCTCAATCAAAACTTTAACCCGCTCTTTGCCAATGAAGTTTGGGTTGGTGATATTACGTATTTAAAAACTATTCATGGTTGGGGATATTTGGCAGTGGTCATGGATTTGTACTCCACCATGAGCCAATATAATCGAAAAGAAGCCAGCGAACTCGTGATTTGTAATTATATTTCGTATAATTAATTGAATCTTTTAAAAGGATGCTTATGGCTGGCGCATTGGAACTGGTAGGCGAATAGATTGTTCAAGCAATTAATTTAATATCACCAATTATTGGGGCGGTCATA